>DATLCH010000246.1:0-5756 GCA_035526465.1 Candidatus Limnocylindrales bacterium
CTTCCTTGCCGAAACTATACATCTGGACGAACTTGATCTTGTCGGCATCCTGGAGCGGCGGATAAACTCCCCGGCGATTGACGAACTCGCCGGTGTCGGCCTGAATCTTCATGCTTTCCTCTTCGAGGAAAAAATCGATAAACGCTTTTCCTGCATTGGGTCTCGGTGCTTTGGCGGCAAGGCTAATATACTGTCCGTCGCCCAGCATCGTGTAGTCACGCACATAATCGAGACTCGCTCCCTGTTTGTTGTAGGTGAGCACAAAGCGCACGAAGGTGATGCCGATGGGCGTCTCGCCGGTGGTGATTCGATCCGCCGCCGGACCGAAGGATTCGACGAGCACCGGCTTCATTGCCGCTAGTTCGCGGATGAATTTCTCGGACCTGTCTTTGCCCATGAGCTTGGGCAAATTCGCCAGCCATTGAGCGGTCGTAGTATGCAATGTCGGGTCGGCCATGACCAGCTTGCCGCGGAATTGTGGCTTGACCAAATCTTCCAATGTCTTTGGCGCGTCGGCGGGCTTGATCAAATTTTTGTTATACATCACACCGACGATGTGATTACGGGCGCGCGGTCCGAGCTGCGGTTCGACGGCGTCTTTTGGAAAATCCCTCGCCATCGGAGAATCATACTTTGCCAGGATGCCTTCCTTGAGCATGATGCGTTGGGTGTCTTCGGTCGACATCACTAGATCGAAAAGCGCCTTGCCGGCGCGCGCTTCAGTCAATGCGCGTTCCATCACCTTGGTTGCCGAGGTGCGCCAATAATCGACGGTGAGACCGGTTTTCTTTTGAAAGAGCTTCTGCAGGAGTTCGAAAATATCGGATTGCATGGTGCCGTAGACGATCACCTTGCCGTCCTTTCTCGCAGCTTCGATGAGTTTGGCGTCCTGGGCGTGGGCGGCACTACTGAGAAATAATAGAGTGAATAAAAGTATTTGCGTCATGGAGAGTGAACCTCGTATTGCCGATTTCTTGTGGCAACCTCGGCGGTCGCCAATCTGAACATCTGTAGAAGCGAGACCCGGGCCTCCGTCTACTCGGGCCATGCCGCGGGCTCAGATTCGGTAAAATTCTTTGGCGTTGTCGTAGAGGATTTTCTGTTTGGTTGCGTCTGACAGTTCCGGCCGTCTGAGCAGCTCCGGTATGTCCTTCAAGAATTCACCATAGACGCGCTCATGCGGATAGTCGGAGGGGAACATGATGCGGTCGTCACCGAGCACTTGTGCGACGTATGCCAAAGAAGTCTCTTCCGGCTCGCAGGTGACATAGACCGGGCAATCCTTTACGTAGTCGCTGGGCTTCTTTTTGATATTGGGGAAAGACCGCGCGCCGCGAGTTTCGTATTCATAATCCAAACGATCCATCATGTAAGGCAACCAGCCGCAGCCGGCTTCGAGAAAAGCGATTTTCAATTTCGGAAATTGTTCGAGGACGCCGTCGCAGATTATGCTGGTGAACTGAATCATCAACGGAAAGGGATGTTCCAGGGCATGAACTTGTCCTTGGTCTTCGAAGAAATCAAAACCGAAACCGCGGCTGGGTGCGCCGTGGATGCCGAGCGGCACGCCGAGATCTTGCGCCGCAGCGAAAATCGGTCGAAAATCCCGATGGCCGAGGGCTTTGCTCATCACCATTGCCGACGGCAGAAACGCGCCGACCATATCGAGTTTCTCGACGGCGTAGCGCAATTCCGCGGCCGCGCCCAGTGGATCTTGGATCGGCAGGACGGCGACACCCTTCAAGCGCGAGTCACGTTTGATGTAGCGGGCATTGAACCAGTTGTTGTAAGCGCGCGAGATCGAGCAGGACCAATCCGGATCTTGCACCAAGCCGATTGCTAAGGCGGCTGTCGGATAAAGCACGGTGTAATCGACGCCGAGGGTTTCAACGAATTTAATCACATCTTCCGGTTTCGTTTCAGTAACCTTATCCGGACGACCGGCGCCGAGACCACGCGGCCAACCGTCGAGTGATGGAAACAGTGCATAGGCGCGGGCGCGGCGCATGCCACGGTATTTACCTTCAAAATATTCTTCTATTTCTTCATGGTTTTCGTAAATATGGCCGTCGGCGTCGATAACTTTTGGTTTCAGCATAAAAGATATTCCTTCTGGTCGTTTCTAATCGGAATGCGCGAGGTTAGGCTGCGCCTCGGTTTGCTGTCAAGAGGATTGATCTGATGTTGGGCAACAACTCAATTGAAGGCTGAGAAGACGAAGCAGAGATACCCGCACACAATACAACGCCGGCGTAATTCATTATGCCATCGCATCACTCTCTTTGGGATTTGCCCTGCTCTGTACGCATTGATTGCGGCAGTGGTTTTGGGTTAGACAATAGGAAACTAGCTTCTAGCTAATGGAGGAAATAGTTTATGGCCCGCAACGGAATACCCGTCGTCGATGGCGACGGCCACGTGATGGAAGACTGGGACGCGCTTTTACAATACATGCCGGATCCTTACATTAAGAGCGGCCGCTTCAAGGGTAGGATCTTCCCACCGCTCGATCATCTGCACTCGGCAACGTTGTATCAATTGGTGCCGGGAGCTTTCAAAGCCGTGCGCGAGGACGGCTGGTTGGAATTCATGGAAGATGTCGGCATCGAGCGCGCCGTGCTCTACAGCACCGGCGGCTTGGCTTTCGGCAAAGTAATCACCCGCGAATTTGCCATCGACGTGGCGCGGGCCTGGAACAACTGGTTCGCCGATACGTATTTGAAAAAAAGCCCCCGTTTTCAGGGGTTGGCGTTAGTGCCGCTGCAGGAATTGCCGGAAGCTATCAAAGAAATGCACCGCGCGGTCACGGAGCTTAAGTTTTGTGGCGTCATGCTGCCGTCGACTGGCTTCAAAGGGCATCTTGGCGATAAAGAATATTGGCCGTTCTACGCTGAAGCTAGCAAGCTCGGTTGCTGTATTGGAGTCCATGGCGGCGCTCACGAAGGATTGGGCATGGATTGGCTTACGCCGTACGCGCCGATCAACGGCTTGGGCCATGCGTTCAGCCAGATGGTGGCGTTTGCCGGCATCGTCTTCAACGGTATTTTCGAGAAGTATCCCAATGTTCGCATCGGCTTCATGGAAGCTGGCGTGTCTTGGCTGCAGACTTGTCTAGAGAGATTCGACCGCGGTTGGGAGACTCACATTCAATATGATCCACGCAGCGAGTACCTCCAGCTCAGGCCCGGCGAAAAGGTTAGCGATTACATTCGCCGCCATGTCGAAGCGGGGCGCATCTTCGTCGGCTGCGAGGGCACCGAAAAAGGCCTGCACCATTTGATTGAAGCGGTCGGCAATAAGCCGTTTATGTTCTCGAGCGACTTTCCGCATGAGGTCAATAACGAATATTGCAAGCATGAGATCGAAGAGATTATTGATAACGATCATCTCTGCGACGCAGACAAGCACGCCATTTTGCATGGCAACGCTGAGCGTTTTTATGGACTCAAGCCACTGGGATGACCCGTGGGTCCGCGGAAGCGCACGTTTGGGCTGCGAAAGGTGACCGATGATGGAAAATCTGATCGAAATCGTCAATCCGCTCGGGGTCCCTCGCGCGCAAGTGAGCAAACTGGCGCCGCGCCGCCACCGCAGTCTGACCGGCCGTCGCGTCGGCTTGCTGGACAACAATAAGCCCAATGCGGATAAGTTTCTTCAGCTGATCGGCGAAATGCTGCAAGCGCGCTACGCCGAGCTAACGCTGCTTGCCAAATGCAAGATGACGCGCATGGAGTCCGACGGTTTGGTGCAGCTGGCCGAAAGTTGCGACGTTGTCATCAACGCCTTTGCCGATTGAGGCTCGTGCACGTCGTGGAGTATCCACGACTCCGTCAAACTCGAAGCTGACGGAATCCCCACTGCGACTGTGGTCAGCAGCGAATTCTGGACGTTGGCACTTGCGGAGTCGCAAGCCCGTGGTGTGAAAGATCTGCCTCTGATCAAGGTGCCCCATCCAGTGGGGACGATATCGCTTGAGGCTTTACACGCGGTTGCCGAATCGGTGGTCGATGCGATTGCCGGCAAGCTAATGCGAGGCAGCGATTCGACTTCAGCTGGTAATCGCATGGCTTCGCAGCAGGACGAAGGCAGTGCCGCCGCCAGTTTGACGGTCCCCAATGATCCCGCCGAGATGTTTAGCTTCTTTTGCGATCGTGGTTGGACAGATGGCTTACCCGTGTTGCCGCCGACGCTAGCGGCAGTGCAAAAAATGATTGCTGCCGGCGGTAATAAACCAGATGTGGTTTTGGGGATCATTCCGCCGCTGAATGGCGTTGCTACGGTTGAAAAGGTTGCAGCCAATGCCGTGATGGCGGGCTGTCTGCCGAACTATTTTCCCCTCGTGCTCGCGGCGGTGCGTGCGATGGCACGGCCGGGTTACAACCTCGACGGCGTGCAGACGACCACTGGCAACATCGCTCCCCTGGCGATCGTTAATGGACCGTGCCGTAATCAGTTAGCGATCAACTACGGTGCCAATGTCCTCGGCCAAGGCTGGCGCGCGAACGCTACCATCGGCCGGGCCATTCGTTTCGTCATGACCAATATCGGCGGCGCTCGACCGGGCAGCTTCGATAAATCGACTGTGGGCCAGCCGGCAAAATACACGTTTTGCTTCGCCGAGAATGAAGAAGCGAGCCCGTGGCAGCCGCTTCATGTCGAGCGCGGCCTGGCGCGAGAACGCGATACGGTTCATATGTTCGGCGCCAGCGGCGTTTATAGCGCGGTCGATATGGCGAGCCAGTCAGCGACCGGGTTGCTCAAGACGTATTCTCTGACGATGACCGGCGGCTTGGCGAGCGGCGTGACTTCAACCGAAGTCCTCTGGGTGATCTGCCCGGAACATGCGGCCATCCTAGAACGAGACGGTTTTTCAAAGGACAAATTGCGCGTCGAGTTGTTCGCCCGCGCACGCATTCCATACGACAACATCGCCGATGAAAATTTAGCACTGCTCGCCAAACGCCGGCCGCTTTGGTTCAAATCTGGTGCGCTGCGCGAAATTGGCGTGGTCGATAGACCGGAGGATATTTGGTTGGTGGTTGCCGGCGGCGCCGGCGCCAAGTCGGCATATATACCCGGACGGACGGGAACGCGGATGCAGACAGCGGCCGTGGAGGGATTTGACTGATGCTGTATGGCAATGATGGATTTATTATTCGTATTCGGCAGATCACGATAACCTTAATTTATGCCTCTATGTTAGTGGGGCCGGTGCTCACCTATGGGCAAAGCAAATCGATCATCATCGGTGAAGGTGTGCGCGGAGCGATGTATCTACCGGCGTACATCGCCGAGGAAAAAGGCTTCTTCAAGCGGCGCGAGTTGGATACCCGAATGGTGACATTCAGCCGTAGCAACGATATCAACGCGTTGGTGTCGGGCGATATACAATTCGACTTGACGGCGCCGGACAAAGTCGTCCATAGCGCCTTGGGAGGCTTTCCGGTGAAGATGGTGATGGGCACGGCGCGCGGATTGAATCTTGCCTTGACAGTGCATCCGTCGATCCGCTCGGCGGCCGATCTAAAGGGCAAGTCTGTGGCGATCACCGGCTTTTCCGGATTGCCCTACACTGGGCTACTGCTTTGTTTGCGTGAGCTCGGCATGACCAAGGATCAGGTCGTTCCGCTCAATATCGGCGGTAAGACGGCGCGCTTCGAAGCCTTGCTCGGCAATCGTGTACCCGCGGCCATCCTCGATCCGCCCTACACCACGCTCGCGGCTAAGGAAGGCTACCGGTTGCTGGTGGATTTGGC
>DATLCH010000289.1:0-6262 GCA_035526465.1 Candidatus Limnocylindrales bacterium
ATCCAGGTGTCTTCGAAATTCCTGGATTCCGGGTCGCCCCCGGCCTTCGCCGGGATTGCTCGGAATGACGATTCAATTTAGCGCGAACTTTGAAGGTACTGCAGGCGTTTCAGCGCCTGCGCTACCGCTACTTTGAGAGCATTAAGCAGGCTCGACTGAGGCACGGGCTCTTTTTGAACATCTTTATTTTACTTCGCCTTCTTCACCGCCGCGATATCGCCTTCGCTGAAGCGGTAGAATCTCACCGGGTTGTCGTAGAGCATCTTTTGTTTGAACTCATCGGACAAATCCTTGCGCGCTTTTAAGTGAGGCAGGTCGCCGCCGAATTGGTCGCGTTCGCGCTCGTGCGGGAAGTCGGAGGCCCACATGATGACGTCGTCGCGAATCAAATCAGCGAGGTAAGGAGCAGTTCGTTCTTCGACTTCCATGGTGACGAAGATATTCCCCGACTTGAAAAACTTGCTCGGCGGCGACTTCAAATTGGGCGCGAGGCGCGCGGCGAATTTTTCGTAGTCTTCTTCCATGCGATCCATCATGAACGGCACCCAGCCGGCGCCGGCTTCGAGATAGGCGACGCGCAGCTTGGGGAATTCCTGGAATATCCCCTGGAACATCATGTTGGTGATGTGAAGAAATAGGCCAACCGGATGTTCCAACATATGCGCTTCGAGAAAACTGGCGACGCGGTCGAGGCCGAGATTCTGGCTGACGCCGCCGTGGATGGTCAGCGGCACATCTAACCTCTGCGCTTCATCGTAGATTTCGTGAAACACCGGCGAACCGTAGAGCGGTGTGCGATTATTCGTTGCGGACGGAAGTAGGCCGGCGACGAAACCAAGATCCTTGACGCAGCGGCGCAGTTCGGCGGCCGCGGCTTTCGGGTCTTGCGGAGCTAGCAGAGCGACGCCTTTCAAACGCGGCGACTGGGACATAAAACGATCGTAAAGCCAATCGTTGTAACCTTGTGCGAGCGCGGAAGCCCACGCGGGCAGTTGAATCATGCCCAAGGCGAGCGCCGATGTTGGATAGAGCACGGCCATGTCGATGCCGTGCTCGTTCTGAAATTTGATCCAGCGCTCGGCGTCGGGATCTTCCCGCTTGCCTTTGCGCGCTAGGCCGCGCTGCCAGCCGTCGGCGTCGAACATCGGCCAGGTCGAATGCCAGTTCATCTCGGCGAAGTTGCCTTTGATGTGGGCGAAGATATCTTTGTGGTCTTCCATGATATGGCCGTCGGCGTCGATGATGAATTCTGCCATGGTTCCTCCGAATGCGTTGCTTCAGTCGCTAGAAATGGATTTCTCCCTGCGGTCGAAATGACAGAGTAGCAATCTTGTCATTTCGAGCGAGCGTCGCGAGGGAGAAATCTGGGGGGTTCAGGGTGTCTCCCAAGCGCTTGCGTCCAGCGAGCTCTATTGGAAGAAAATCTTTTGATATTCTTTTTTCTTGATCTCGAAGTCTTCTTTAGTGAACTGGTACATCTGCACGAACTTGATCTTGTCGGCGTCCTGGAGCGGCGGATAGACGCCTTTGCGATTGACGAACTCCCCGGTGTCTGCCTGAATTTTCATGCTTTCTTCATCCAAGAAAAAATCGATAAATGCTTTGCCTGCTGCGGGGCGTGGTGGTTTCGCGCCGATGTTGATGTACTGGCCGTCACCCAACATGTTGTAATCCCGAATGTAGTCGAGATTGGCGCCTTGCTTGTTGTAGGTCAAAACGAAGCGCGCGAAGGTGATGCCGATGGGAACTTCACCGGTGCCGACCTTGTCGGCGGCCGGCACGATCGATTCGGCGAATACCGGTTTTGCCGCGGCCAAGTCGCGGACAAATTTTTCCACGCGCTGCTTCGGCATGATTTTGTCCAAGCTGGCGAGCCATTGCGTCGTCAGAGTATGTCCAGTTGGATGGGGCATCACTAATTTGCCGCGATACTCCGGCTTGACGATATCTTCGAGGGTCTTGGGGTATTCGCCGGCCTTGAGTTGAGCTTTGTTATAGATCACTCCGTACATGATGTTGCGGTAGCGAGCGCCCAGGACGGGATCGATGGCTTCTTTGGCGAAGGCTTTCAGGGAAGGCGAGTCATATTTGCCGATGGCACCTTCGTTTGCCATCAGACGCATGTGATCACCCGTGATGGCGACTACGTCGAAGCCCGGTTTACCGACCCGATGTTCGCTCAACACGCGGTCGAGAACTTCGGTTGAACCGCCGCGCCAGTAGTCCATCTGCAAACCGGTTCTTTTTTCAAAGGCGGCTTTGAGCGCGTCGGCGGTAAAGGTTTCCATCGACGTGTAGACGATGACTTTGCCGCCTTCCTTCTTTGCTGCGGCGACGGCCTGCGCAGACTGAGCGTAGGCGGAGTGTCCTTGCACGAGCCCCAAGCATACGAACAGAAGAGCTGAAAGTTTACGCATCGCAAGACTTCCTTTCTCCCATCACAAGTTCACACTTTTCACCGGCCAGTTATAGGGTACGGGTGAACATCGAGTCAAGATCGTCCGAGTCATGAGCGGTGTCGATGAGGCTTCAGGATCATTTACTCGCGAATCGTTTGAAAAAACCTTCGCGTTCCAATTCATCGAGAGTCGATTCGTCGAGATATTTAGCCGGATTCGTATCCACTTTCGCTGCGGGATTGCGTTGGGCGATGATTTCCAAGGTGTTACGCAACCCTTCGTGGGAGACACGGGTGGGAAAGGCGAAACTCTTTGCGAAGTATTGATATGTTTCTTCGATGGCCTTGGGGTTTTTGAAGCGCAGCCGCTTGCCCAGCACGGCGAGGCCTCTGTCCTTGTTGTTCATGAACTGATAAACGCCCTCGGCGTAGGCTTGCTGAAAGCGCTTCACGGCGTCGCGATTTTTTTCCGCCCAGCTGCGGCGCGCGACCATGACGTTCATCGGAAACGACGAGCCTTTGACATCGCTCATCTTGGCGAACTCATGCAGGCCGAGGCGGAGCGCTTCGTTGATATCCGGGTAGGAAAGCATGGTGCCATCGATCGCTTTGGCCGATAGCGCAATAATTCTTGCAGCCGAGTCGCCGGCAGGAAAGATCGTCACGGACTGGCGCGGTAGATTCCACGCCTTCAAGGCGAGAAAGGTCGCGGTCTCCGTGGCGCCGCCGACGGCGAGGATGCCGATCTTCTTGCCGCTCAAATCTTCCGGTTTGCGAATCTCTTTGCTCGTTACGAAGCTGTACGGGAAGCTGTTGAGCGAGCCGGACAGGATCACCAGATCGGCGCCGTTGTGAATGGCGTTGAGTGCGGTCGCGGCATCGGCTTGGGCGAACTGGATGCTGTTGCCAAGAATTGCCTGAATCTGCCGCACGGAGCCGGAAATAAATACCAGTTCGCCGTTGAAACCGTATTTGGCGAACAGCCCCAAGTCTTTTGGCGCCCAGACCGGCGCTTGAAAGCCGGCGAAGCCGGCGTAAGCAACTAGATTAGTCTCCTGGGCGCGCACTGTTGCGGCGAGAAGGAGACAGAGAAAGCAGATGGACAAGGCTTTTTTCAACATTGTCTGTCTCCTATAAAGAAGTCGCAACAGGAAAGCGGTTCGATGAGTGTTAGTAAGAAGTTTGCAATTTCATTGCGATGTAAAAGCTCACAGCTGAACCTACGCGCCTCCGCCGCGGTTCCAGGTTTCACCTCGTTTGATCTTCTCGGCGTAATAGTTCCACTCGGCGGAGTGTGCCAAACGCTTGCCGCGTGTAAGCAATTTCTCTTTGCTGCCCGCGAGTGTTTCAACGAAATCGTCCGGCACCTTTGTGAAGCCGAAGAGTTTGGCCGTGGCCATGATTTTCGCCGTGCGCTCCATGTAGACAGCGTTCATGCAAGCTTCGTCGATGGATGCGCCGACGGCAACGATGCCGTGGCCTTTGATCATCATTCCTTTGGCGTCGCCCAAAGTGCGCGCCAGGTCGGCGCCTTCGGATTCGTCGAGAATATAAATAGGCTGAGGATAGATCGGCACGCCGCGGCCAAAGCGGCCCGATTGCACATGCACGCACGACACCGGTGTGTCGGCCAGACTCATGGCGACGCAGGTGGACGCGTGGCAGTGCACCGTGGCATTGACATCGGGGCGGGCCTTGAAGATTTCGCTGTAGATCACCGATTCGCGTGGTGGAGTGCCGACGCCGGCGAGCTTTTTCAACGCGTAATCGAAATGGACGAGCCAGTCTTTGTTACCTTCTTCGGCGCGGCGAAACATTTGCACGGCGATGCCTTTATCGTCCGGCAGGCGTACGCCGACGTGGCCCCAAATATCGCCGATTTCCCACTCGAGGATTTTACAGGCTATACGCAGTTCTCCTTCAATCACTCTAATGCTGTCAACGGCGGTTTGCCGGTTGTCATTTTTCATTGATCACTCCAGGTGCGCATTATGACGCAGCTTTCTTACGCGCCGCGTAGGACATCGGGTTTTCTTTCTGCGCCGCTTCGGTCAAGAAGTCGAACTTCTTTTGCCAAGGTATATTGCGCGGCACCAGATGGGCGAAGCAGTCGATATGCGGGAACCAGTTTTGCACTGGATCGCGCACCAGGTGCGGCGGTTCTTTGCCGCTGTGCAGCTCCTTGACCGTGGTGAGCAGAAAACGGCGCACAGCGATGACCGCTTTGTCGCTGACGCCGAGATGTTCTTTGGTGCGATCGAAGATCGCGCCCATGCTCTCGGTGGCGCAGCCGTCGTGATTCAAGAAATCTTCGATGCCGGTAAATGTCGAGGTTTTTTGCTTCTGCCGGTCCTGCAAATAGTTGTTTCGCGCATTGCGCACTTTGGTGTAGTCGGGATTGATTTGTTTGCGCCGGTGCACTTCATCGTCGCGCACAGGGCGGCCGCGATGAAAGCCGATATCGTAGCGCCAGCAGTGGGTATCGTCGGCCGGCACATAGGTGTGTATTTCGTAGCCCTCGAGTTCGTTGGTCTTGCGTCCCGCGGGCACGCAGCCGTAGACGGGCATGACAAAAGCCGAAAAGCGCACATAGTGCTGATCCTCGAAATTGCGCGTAGCAATCAAGCGCACGCCAAAATCGGTATCCTCGGTGTCATAGAACGGCGCCGGGTCACCTTTGTAGAGCGGTTGGTTACTTTCGTTGGTAAAGCTGCGATGCAAAAACGATAGGTGCGATGAATCGCATTCGCCCTCGAGTCCCTGGAGATAATTACATTCCAATAAGCACTTGGTCACATACGAATATTCCAGCGGCACCTGGGTCCATTCATAGTTTGGAAACAACGGCATCTTCTCGCGTGGGCCGAGATACGCATAAATGACACCGTTGGCTTCGTGGGTCGGATAGGCGGTGTGACGAAGTTTCTTGGCGAAGTCGCTGCCGCTGGGCTCCGCCGGCGTATCCAAAACGTTGCCGTCGGCGTCGTACTTCCAGCCATGATAGATGCAGCGCAGGCCGCACTCTTCGTTGCGGCCGAAGAAAAGCGACGTGCCGCGGTGGGCGCAGTGCTCGCCGATCAGGCCGATGCGGCCTTGGCTGTCGCGAAACGCAACTAGCTTCTCGCCCGCCAATTTGACTCGCACCGGTGGGCAATCGTTGCGCGGAATCTCTTCGGACAGTAGAGCGGGAATCCAATAGCGCCGGATGAGATTGCCCATCGGTGTGCCCTGATCGGTTTGGGTAAGTAGGTCGTTGTCCTCTCGCGATAGCATTCTAGCTCCTCAGTGATTGTTCAATGGTTCAAGCGTTCAACCTCGGACTGTTCAAGCCGTTGAAAAAGTTCTAATCGTTGAAGTCGTCGGACCAAATTCGAAAAACTTTGCGCCAAAGGTTACTACGTATCATTGTTAGGTGTTCAGCGTGCCGGCGGCGAAGATGTCGGCGTAGGTTGGAGCTTTGCGGATCATGCCTTGCTCGACGTTATATTTAATAAACGCGTCGATCGATGTCTGGTTGGCTTTGATACCGTACTTCCATGGGTCGCCCCACTGGGCCATTTGCGCCTTTAGTTGTTCGCGCAGATAAACAACCGAAAAACCGCCGCGGTCGCTCAGTATGTCCTCGTAAGCCAATGCCTTGGCTTTTTCAAAAGCGGCGTAGAATTTACCGGCGAGATCCGGCCGCTCGCGCTCAAGTTTACGGCTCATGACGATCATGTGCACAGGCGTGAAGATGCCGGTGTCGTTGTAAAGATCGAGGTCTTCCTGGAGATAGTCGGGAAATAGACGCTTGATCTTTGGATGATGTTCCAGATTCTCAAACATTGTCGTATCTGAAATGTCGGTGATCATCGCGTCTAGTTC
>DATLCH010000031.1:0-4867 GCA_035526465.1 Candidatus Limnocylindrales bacterium
GACATCGATCATACCGACCGCCCAACATTGCGCCGACTCTTGAATGATCGGCACCAGCTTTTCGCGTTGCTGAGCGCTGAGCATCTTCGAATCTTTGATGTCCGGATGAGTAAACCCGCGCGGCAATATCACTGCCGCCGCCACGACCGGACCGGCAAGCGGTCCGCGGCCAACTTCGTCGACTCCGGCAGCGGCTTTAAAGCCGCGCGCCCGAGCGTCGGCTTCGAATGAGCGAAATACCAGGGCATCGCTCACCGCCAACTGCAGCTGTCCACTGTCGGAAGATTTCATCGGTCTTCATACTTAGCGCGAAACAGCCAGAAACTGCAAATTATTTTTGCCAACCGTCGCGAGAGTGTCCGGTCCACATGAGGTGGCAATAGCGTGACCCATGTGTTAAAAAAATCCGCATGAAATTGACCCGCGAATCAGTACAACGGGTGGCAACTCTGGCGCGCTTGCGTCTGACCGCAGATGAAGAAACCGCACTCGCTGGCGAGCTCGATCGTATCCTCGGTTACATGGACAAACTCAACGACCTCGACACTTCAAACGTTCCAGTTTTCGCACATTCAAACGATGTGAGTGAAATATTGGAGAAGCTTCGCGATGACAAAGTCGTGAACCGGCCCAATACCGACATCCTGCTGGCGAACGCGCCGGAACGCGACAAAACATTTTTCCGAGTTCCGAAGATCATCGAATGAGCTTGAGTGCGCTTACACTTCAACAAGCTAGCGAGAAGCTGCGCCGGCGTGAGATCTCATCTGTCGAGCTTACCGAGGCGGTGTTTCAACGCATTTCGGCAGCCGATGATAAGATCCACGCCTATCTTACCTTGGCCCGTGAAAGCGCTTTGGAGCAAGCGAAGCAAGCCGACGCACGGCGGAATAGCGCAACACAACTTTCGCCGCTTTTGGGTATACCAATCGCCGTAAAAGATAATTTTCTCACACGCGGCGTGCGCACCACTTGCGCGTCCAAGATTCTCGGCGACTTCATGCCGCCTTACGATGCCACCGCCATCGTTAAACTGCACGCCGCTGGTGCCGTCATCGTCGGCAAGACCAATCTTGACGAGTTCGCCATGGGGTCCTCTGCGGAGAATTCGGCATTTCACCCGACGCGCAATCCGTGGAATCTCGGGCGCATTCCCGGTGGCTCTTCCGGCGGTTCGGCGGCTGCTGTCGCCGCCGACGAGTGCCTCGCGGCGCTCGGCACCGACACTGGCGGGTCGATACGCCAACCTGCGGCTTGCTGCGGTATTGTCGGCCTCAAGCCGACCTACGGCCGTGTCAGCCGCTACGGTATCATCGCCTTCGCCTCATCCATGGACCAGGTTGGTCCCATGACTAAAGACGTCAGCGATGCGGCATGCCTCCTTCAAGTCCTTGCGGGTCACGATCCAGCGGATTCGACATCATCAATTCGTTCCGTTCCCGACTATAGCGCTGCTTTGAATGGCGACGTAAAAGGTATTTGTATCGGCGTGCCGAAAGAATACTTCGTCAGCGGCATTCAACCTGAGGTTGAGAAATCGGTCCGCGCGGCGGTTCAGGAACTGGCAAAAAACGGAGCGAGAATCGAAGAAATCTCGCTGCCGCACACCGAATACGCCGTGGCAGTCTATTACGTCGTTGCCACTGCGGAGGCAAGTTCCAATCTCGCACGCTACGACGGCATGCGCTTCGGCCATCGTGCCGAAGCCAAAGATCTCACCGAAACTTACATGATTACCCGAGCGGAAGGCTTCGGCGCAGAAGTGAAGCGGCGCATCATGCTCGGAACCTACGTGCTGTCGCACGGCTATTACGACGCTTACTATCTAAAAGCCCAGCGAGTGCGCACGCTCATCAGGAGAGATTTTGACAATGCCTTCACACACTGCGACGTCATAGTCACACCAACGGCACCGACGACGGCCTTCAAACTCGCCGAGAAGACTCAAGATCCGCTGCAAATGTACTTGTCCGACATCTACACGATCTCGACCAATTTAGCCGGCCTGCCTGCGCTCTCGCTCCCCTGCGGCTTTGATAACGACAACCTGCCAATCGGTTTGCAGATGATCGGTAAACATTTTGACGAAGCCACCCTCCTGCGCGCCGCGCATGCGTACGAGCAAGCTACGGATTGGCACAAAAAAACACCGACACTGTAATGGACGATGTAAATTTATTAATAGATAACCCACGAGCTTCTCTTGCTCACTTTCCAAGTTTTTTAATGATCCATCCTCCATTATTCATTGTCATTTCACTGCTTCGGAGCGATCGCCAGTGAAATACGAACCCGTCATCGGTCTGGAGGTCCACGCCCAGCTCCTCACCGCATCAAAGATCTTTTGTGGATGCTCTACGCAATTCGGCGGTGAACCCAACGCCCATACCTGTCCTGTTTGCTGCGGCTTTCCCGGCGTCTTGCCGGTACTGAATAAAAAAGTAGTCGAGTTCGCCATCAAAGCGGGGCTGGCGACTCACTGCGAAATTACCCGGGCGAGTATTCTCGCGCGGAAAAATTATTTCTATCCAGACTTGCCCAAAGGTTATCAGATTAGCCAGTACGAATTACCGATCTGTTGCGACGGGTACATCGAATTTACTCTGAACGATACGCTTAAACGGGTGCGCCTGACGCGCATTCACATGGAAGAGGATGCCGGTAAAAATATCCACGATGCCCATGGCGATTCGAGCCTGATCGATTTAAATCGCGCCGGAGTGCCGCTACTGGAAATCGTCAGCGAACCCGACATGCGGACTACCGAGGAGGCCGGTGCTTACCTGCGCGCGCTGCGCGCGATCTTGCAGTTTCTTGAAGTATGCGACGGCAATATGGAAGAAGGCAGTTTTCGGTGCGATGCCAACATTTCAGTTCGTCCCGCGGGCACGGAAACTTTGGGCACGAAAATCGAAATCAAAAACTTGAACTCATTTCGCGCGGTCGAGCGGGCGCTGGAATTTGAGATTGACCGGCAGAGCGACACTCTGAACGAAGGCGGAACCTTGGCACAAGAAACTCGTCTATGGGACGAGCATCGCGAGGAGACTCGTTCCATGCGTTCAAAAGAGTCGGCGCATGACTACCGCTATTTCCCGGATCCTGATCTGTTACCACTCGTGATTCCCGAAAGCTGGATCGAGGAGATCCGCGCCAAGCTGCCGGAATTGCCGGCTGCCCGCAAGCGACGCTTCATAACCGACCATTGCCTGCCGGCTTACGACGCCGAACTGCTCACCAGCCGTAAGGATATCGCCGACTATTTCGAAAGCGCGGTGCGGGTTTACAGCAACGCCAAGTCATTGAGCAATTGGATCGTCGGCGATCTTTTCCGGGTACTGAAAGAGCGCAAACTGGACGAGCAACTCTACATCGACACGTGGCCGATTCAGGCGCCGCATTTGGCGGAATTGGTGCAGCTAATCGATCGGGGCAGGATCAACGGCAAAATTGCCAAAATGGTCTTCGAATCGATGCTGAATAGCGATGACAAAACGCCACAGCAGCTAGTTAATGAAAAAGGGCTTGAACAAGTATCTGACGCAGGCAGTATCGAAGCGGCGATCGACCAAGTGCTGACTAGTAATCCCAAACAAGTGGAACAGTACCGCTCCGGTAATGACAAGGTATTTGGCTTTATCGTTGGGCAGGTCATGAAAGCGACCCAAGGCAAAGCCAACCCGCAAAAGGTTAACGAAATTCTCCGCGACAAACTAAACCGGTAGCGTAGTTTGATTGCTACGGCTTCGCGGCCAATTACGACGAATGTTTCAAGGAATCGACGTCCGCGCTTCCGGCCGAAACGCTTGTGGTAAATTTAAAATGATTCCAGCCAGTCCATCTTGCTTTATAGCTTTTAGTTGACGCTCAGCATCGTCGCGCAGGACGAAGTTGCCGAGCCTAACGCGCAAGGCGCCGTCGTTGCCGGCTTCGGTGACGGAGACGGCGAAACCTTTTTTCTCCATTCCCTCAGCCCAGCGTTGCGCGCGCTCCTTGTCATTGAACGCTAGTTGAATGATGAATCCCTCTAGCGGCTTCGGGGATGCCGGGCGGGCGACTACCGCCTTGGCTGGCGCGGCTTCGATCGGTTTATTCGGGAGTGACGCCAACTGTTCGGGTATAGGGTTTACCGAAGGCTTCTCAATTCCTACCTGTGAGGCGGGAACAAAAGGGCGCGTAGGCGCTTCGATCGCCGCCGGCCGGCTCGAAATTAAGGGCTGGCCGGACACCAACAGAGGCGGCGCAACTGGCACCTCGGTTAGCGCCGATTGAAAGAACGCCGGCGGCGCGCTGGCAATCTCAATCGGCTTAGCTTCGGCCTTCCCGTTCGGCGTCGGCGGCACAGTAATGGGTGACCTCACTGAAGTTCCGACGCCGAGTGGCTCAGTTTCGCCGGGCTGAATAGGCGCGGCCACGGGCTCCTGTCTCAAGGGCTCCGGTGTCACTGATGCTGCAGCGGGAGGCGCGCTAAGTATTTTCGCGACACTGGGTTCCGGTTTGGACCTAGTCGTACTCGCGGCTTTTTCCACCTTAGGTGATTCAAGACCGGGCACATTTGCCGCAACTAGAGACTCTGTCGGCAGATAAGTGTTCGGCTCGAGGGGCGACAGCTTCGGCGTGTCGACAAGGCGCGCTGGTGCTGCGCTTTCATTCGGCCGCGCTAAATTGACCTGCGCCGCTTCTTTTTTTTCTGGCTCTGGCGCACCAACCGCAGGCTGTCCCAATTCCACTGGTGCTGGCGGCGGCAACTTCGGCTGGGTTACCGATCCAGGGGCACGCATCACGTTTGTCGTTGGCTCGGCAATTTTACTGATGGGCTTTATAATTGGAGTAGCTTCTTGAGTCTCAGGAATTCGAGAAGAGACTG
>DATLCH010000037.1:0-5764 GCA_035526465.1 Candidatus Limnocylindrales bacterium
CGTGTGCTGCACTGTGGTGAACTTCTGCAACGGCGGCGCGCCAACTTTGAGTGTCGGCGAATCCGGCAGAACAAGATCCGGAAACTCGTTTTCCAACTCGAGCAGACGGCGAAACAGCCGGTCGTACTCGGCATCGCTTACCAGGGGATTGTCGAGCACGTGGTATTGATAGTTGTGTCGTTCGATTTCCTGGCGCAGTTCGACAACTTCTTTAGCCGCATGATCGTGGGAGGGGGTGGCCATCGACTTTGTTACTCGCTGAATTTATGAGTGAAAAAGTTAGCATAGTTGTCGCGGCGAATGAAGCCATCGGTCGCTTCACATTGACCCCCTCTGGTCGGCATGTTAAACGTTGCCGTCATGGGTACACGTGGCGTTCGGGCAGCTTTTTTGATGGCTATTCTGTCCGGTTGCGCGACGGCGGTGCCCAATGGTCAACTAACCCCGGACGCGCTGATCTGGTCTCCCGAGGGACCTTTTAGCAAGACTGCCAAAGTCGACATTCCCGACGAAGCCGGTGCCTTCAATCATTTTTTAAAAGGCCAGTTACTGCTCATCGATGGGGAGTTCGAGCCCGCTCTGAAAGAATTTGAAGCCGCCTCGCAGGCAAGTCCGACGGACGGCTTTTTACGTTACCGCTTGGCGCAGCTCTATCTACGCCGCGGCGATTTAAAGAGAGCTATGGGCGAGGCGGAGTCTGCCGCCAAACTGGAACCAAACAGCGTCGACTATCATTTGCTCCTAGCTGGGCTTTATTCGGCGGTGGGCGACAATCAAAGAGGACTGGCGGAATACAATGAGGTATTGAAGCTCGATGCGAAAAACCCTGAGGCGCTCCTCTATGCCGGGGCCTTGTACCTGCAAACAGAGGACCTCGCACGGGCTACGCAACGTTTAGATGAGTTGCTCCAACTCGATGACAATTCCGCCCTCGGGCACTATTATCTCGGCCGAGTGCGCGCCAAAAGTAAACTCTATTTAGGCGCTGAGCAGAGCTTTCGTAAGGCTTTAGAGCTCAACCCGAAGTCGGAAGCGGTCTTGATGGACTTGGCTTTAGTCTACGAACTCGAAGGCAAGACGGAAGACGCGATTCAAACCTATCAGCGGCTGCTGCAAGTCAATCCACAACATGTATGGTCGCGCCGGCGCCTGGGCGAGCTCTATGTCGGACAGAACAAGCTCGATGAAGCGCTGCGCCAGTTCGAGCGCCTGGAAGGGGCGGAAACCGACCCGCGCGATACCCGCATAAAGATTGGCTTGATCTCTTTCGAGAAGGGCGACTACGACCGGGCCGCCACTGAATTCAACCTGGTTCTCGCCGGCGATCCTGAAAACGACCGCGCGCGTTATTATCTTGGCGCTACTTATATCGAACTCAAAGCCAATGATAAGGCATTGGAAGCGTTCGAACGAATTCCCGAGAAAAGCGAGTACTACGCCGATGCCCGGGTGCAGGCAGCGCAACTCTATGAGCGCAAGGAGCAAACCCCCAAAGCCATCGAAATTTTGCAGACGGTCATCAAAAAACTTAACGACCGCAAAGAAATCCATGCCTATTTAAGCGTGCTCTATCGTAAGACCAAGGACTTTCCGCGAGCGATTCAGTCGATGGAGCGGGTTGTCGCTCTCGACCCTAAAAACGACGAGGCGCACTTCCAACTCGGCGCGCTCTATGACGAGAGCAAGATCAAAGACAAATCCATCTCCAGCATGAAAAAAGCCATTGAGCTCAATCCTAAGAACGCTCCCGCGCTTAACTACTTGGGTTACACTTGGGCGGAGATGGGCGTGCAGCTCGACGAAGCCGAAGATTTGATCGCGCGGGCGCTCAAAATCGCGCCCAACGACGGTTTTTACATCGACAGTTTGGGTTGGGTTTACTATCAGAAGGGCGACTATCCGCGCGCCGTCGAGCAACTTGAACGTGCCGTGGAACTGACAGTAGACGATCCGACGATCATTGAACATCTCGGCGATGCCTACGAGAAGGCCGGTCGGATCGACCGCGCCGTCGCCCGCTATCGTGAATCGAGCAAACTTTCCAAGGATCCCGAGCAGAGCAAACGCCTGCGCGAAAAAATCCAGCGGCTGGAGAAAAGGATTTGACCGTCCCGTTTCGCCGCCTCAGTTCGGTTTACCCGACGGTCGCCAACTTTCTCTTCGCCGTTCTGGCACTTGCCGTTGTCGGTTGTGCGACCACGGCCAAACCCCCGGCAGTGTCGCAACTTCCTGTGCCGCAGTGGGAGTCGGACAAGTTGATCGAGTCGATCGCTCAACGTCGTCAACAGTTTCGCTCGGTCCGCGCATTGGCTCGGGTCAACTACGTCGGGCCTGAGGGTAAGCATGGTTTCGAAGAGGCCGTGATGGTTCAGCGGCCTGATCGTCTGCGTTTGGAGACACTGACCATGCTGGGAGCAATCCTCATCGTCACGGCCAACAACCAGGAGATTATTGGCTATCACCCCCGCGAAGGGGTGCTAGTGCGCGGCCGCAGCTCAAAGGAAAACCTGCAGCGCCTTACGCAAATTCCGCTGGAGCTCGAAGAGATCACCGCCCTGCTGCTGGGTCTGCCGCCGGTAGAGCCGTCGGCGTCGTGGCGCCAAGAAGGCAACTCGCTGAGCTATTCGCTCAACGGTCGGACGAAAGACAATCTGACCTTTGAATCGCAATTGCCGGTGCCGACTCAATGGCAGCGCTTCAATGGCACCGGCGCGCTGGAATTAACCGCGCGCTTCTCCGACTACACCAAGACGCCAGCCGGTTTGTTTCCCTCGAAGATCAACATAGAGGCGCCGCTCCAAGGTAAGAAGTTGGAAATTCGCTTCCAAGAGCCCGAGTTTAACGCGATCCTTCCCGCCGAATCGTTCACCCAGCAGAAGCCGGTCCATGTTCAAGAAGTCCCCATCGAGATGATCGGTAGTTGAGCGATGTCTTGCAAAGGCTGGCGATTGATCCTCCCGCTGCTTTGTTTCGTCGGTTGCGGCGACAAGACCGAAGTTAAAATCCCAGACGTTAGCCCAGCCGCGAATCAAGAAATCTCCGGCAAACCGGTGACCGGAGATTGGCTGGTAATGCATAGTCTCAGCGATCCGGAGCAGCTCAACCCTCTGACCAGCAACGATTCAGCATCGAGCGAGATTATCGAGCTGATCTTCGAAGGTCTGTTATCTCGCGACCCGCGCACCTTGGCGTTCAAACCTGTAATCGCCGAGGCACGTCCGGAAGTTTCTCCAGACCACCTTAGCTACACGTTCAAAATACGTAAGGATGCGCATTTTCAAGACGGTCGGCCGCTGACCGGTGAAGACATTTTGTTCAGCGTGAAAGCGATAAAATGCCCCTTCGTCAATGCGCCGTTTCTGCGTGTCTACTTCAACTCTCTCATCGATGCCGAATTGATCGATCCCTACACGATTCGCTTCCGGACCAAGGAGCCTTACTTTCTCAATGAGAGCGTGCTCGGCGGTATCAGCGCATTGCCGCGGCACTATTACGATCCCGAGAATCTGTTGGCGCGAGTCTCGGTCAAACAGCTGGATCAAGATCCGCAAAAGCTTCCGCCCCAAGTGAAACAATTTGGCGAGCAGTTCAACAAGAACTATAGCCGTAATCCGATGGGGAGCGGACCATTCAAGTTTGGCAGCTGGAAGACTGGACGCGAGGTAGAATTGATCCGTGACGATCAATATTGGGGGCGCGGCAAAGCCGATATCGATCAGGTCTATATCGATCGGCTGAAATTCCGCATTATCAACAATCCGGATGCGGCGCTGATTCGACTAAAAAGCGGTAGTTTGGATTATATCGAGGCATTACAGCCGGTGCAGTATGTGCGCGGCACGGGCAGCCAAAGATTCAAGCAAGAGTTTCAAACCTATGAATATTACGCGCCCACTTACACCTACATCGGCTGGAATAACGACCATGTGATCTTTCGCGATAAAAGAGTTCGCCAAGCGATGACCTATTTGACGGACCGCCGCCAGATCGTCAAATCGGTGCTCTTTGGCCTGGGGGAAGTGGTCGACAGCCATATCTACTTGTTCCGGCCCGAGTACGATAAGACTCTCGTCAGTTATCCGTTCGATCCAAGGAAAGCGATCGAGCTGCTTAATCAAACCGGTTGGCGTGACAGCGACGGCGACGGGATCCTCGATAAGGAAATCGACGGCAAGCGCATACCATTACGTTTTGAAATCAAGGTGAACTCGGGCAACGCCGTGCGCAAGAGCGTCGCTCTGGTCCTGCTCGACGAGCTTAAGAAACATGGCATCGCCGCCAGCGTGCGCGAACTGGACTGGACGATCTTCTTAAATGACGTTAAAAACCATAACTTCGATTCGGTTGTCCTCGGCTGGGCAATGAGCGTGACCGAGCCGGATGCCTATCAGGTTTGGCATTCCTCCCAGGCGGAGAACAAGGGTTCCAATGCGATCAGCTACAAGAATTCGCGTGTCGACGCGATCTTGGAATCGTATCGTCGCGAGTTCGATCCCCAAAAGCGCATCGAAATGTACAAAGAGTTTCAACAAATCTTGAACGATGAGCAGCCCTACACCTTTCTTTACATCGGCAAGCGGGTTTCGGTGGTGCAGCGGCGTTTTGCCGGCGTCCAAGTATATCCCGCCGGCCTGCGACCGACCGAATGGTGGGTGCCGACGGGCCGACAGAAATACGTCAGTACTCTGGCCGCCCAATAATTGCCCTGCTCATGAGCGCGTACTTTCTTCAACGCTTGCTGCTGATGATTCCGACGTTTCTTGGGATCACCTTGATTGTGTTTTTGATTGTCCGCTTGGCGCCAGGCGATCCCGCGGAACTGCGCGCGGCCGGCGGTTTGGGCGCTGCGGCCGGCGCCGGCATTTCCGTGGAGAAGAAAGGCGCCGTCGATGAAGCCATGGCGCAATGGCGCGCTCAATACGGCCTCGATAAGCCGCTATACATGCAATACGGCATCTGGCTAAAGAATATTTTCACTCTCAGCTTTGGCGATTCATTCAAGGATAGCCAGCCAGTGTGGCTCAAGATCGCCGAGCGACTACCGGTGACGCTGGCACTTAATTTCTGGTCCCTCATGGTCGTTTACCTGGTGGCGATACCGCTGGGGATTTATTCAGCGACACATCAGAACTCGTTAGCTGATCAGACGACTACGCTCGTTGCATTTGTTCTTTTTGCCGTGCCGCTGGTGTGGGCAGCGACCATGGCGCTGGTGTTTCTTTGCGGCGGTGACTTTTTTTATCTGTTCCCGCCCGGTGGTTTGGAATCTCTGGATGCGGCGGAAAATTGGTCCTGGTGGCGCAAGTTCACGGACCAGGCGTGGCATCTATTTTTGCCGGTGGTGCTGCTTTCGTACGACGGCTTTGCTGGGTTGTCTCGTTATATGCGCTCGAGCATGCTTGAAGTCTTGCGCCAAGATTACGTGCAGGTGGCGCGCGCTAAAGGGCTGGAAGAACGCGTCGTCGTTTTTAAACATGTCCTACGCAATTCGCTGATACCGCAAGTAACTTTGCTGGCTTCGATTCTGCCCGGTTTGATTGGCGGCAGTGTGATTATCGAAACGATCTTTTCCATTCCTGGTTTGGGACAGCTCGGTTTCGAGGCGGTTCTGTCCCGCGACTATCCGGTGGTGCTGGCGCTGCTCGCTGTAACTTCGATTTTAACTTTGATCGGCATCTTGATATCGGATCTTTTGTTGGCTGCGGTGGATCCGAGAATCGCCTTCGGTCGTCGGGCGCAGTGAACATAATTACCAGATGACATC
>DATLCH010000049.1:0-2727 GCA_035526465.1 Candidatus Limnocylindrales bacterium
CCGCCGATATGCGCCCAGAACGCCACGCCGCCCATCTCACCGCCCGAGAACAGACCGCTCAACAACTGAAGGACAAACCAATAACCAAGCATCGCCCACGCCGGCAGCGCGATTGACGTGAAAAAGATGAATATCGGTATGAACGCATAGACTCTGACGCGCGGGTAAAGCACCAGGTACGCGCCCATGACGCCGCTGATCGCTCCCGAGGCGCCGACCATGGGCACCAGCGAGTCCGGGCTGGTAATTACCTGTCCCAACGCTGCCGCCAAGCCCGTAAGGAGGTAAAACGCCACAAAGCGCAGATGCCCCATCGAATCTTCGACATTATTGCCGAAGATCCACAGAAACCACATGTTGCCAATAAGATGCATCCAGCCGCCATGAAGAAACATCGAGGTGATAAGATGGGAGGCCTGGCGGCCGGGATCGGTCACGCAGGCTACACCCGGCCCGATCGGAAAGCCCCGTCCGGGTGGTTGTAAACCGGTGAGCTCGCCGGGAATAAGCCCGAGATTGCACACCGACTCGGCCAGCGGGAGGTCCGCGCCGGCCCCTTGCACTACCAGCCACACGAGGATGTTTATCCCGATGATTATTCCGGTGACGATGGCGGGGCGCTGTGTTTCATTTTCATCGCGGTAGGGGATCATAGATATTTCCTAGCGCAATTTTGGGCAAAAGCCGAGAGGCTATTTTTCACGGGCGGCGGCGTGCACAGATTTGTTGTAGTCAAAAATTTCAAGAGCTATCGGAAGTGCAATTCGGTACGCTTCGGCAATTCTCAACCGAGAAGTTCATGGTCGTGCAAGCGGTTAAAACCAGCTGTGTAAAAATTTGCTCTGCTTGACGCAAGCGCGTCATAAACGACTTTGCGGCCAGTGCCGAAATTTGCCACTGCCGATGGCCGACGCTTTGCTCCTATGTCGCGTAGGGGGAGATAAGCGCCATGTTAGACATTAAAACGAAAAATGAGGAAGGTATCTCGAAAACGTCCACTACGCAGGTGCAGTCGCCCGCGACCGGGCAAGCTGCCATCGTCCTCCACGATCTCACAACCGGCCCCGAGGCCGAAGCCAACCGCCTAAAGACCCGGGTGAGCGAGTTGACCGCGGAAAACGGCAATTTGCGTAACGAAAACCAAAGTCTCAGGGCCGAACTGCGGGAAATCAAGCTTGTGCTAAGCAAGGTTCAGATTGACGAACTTCGCAAGTTCGAGAAGGTCAATTCTTGGCTGCGCTCGTTCAAGAAAATGACTTGATCTTTGTAAGTCTCTGATAGTTTCGTTTAACGCTACTCCACTCCGCATTTTTTACGCGGTTTTTCCTCCCTGAATCGAGCGAATTGGCGATTCGTCACTCCGCGGTGGTGCTCCAAAAGCTCTGGACAAACTGCCGTATTCACCATAAATAGCCGGTGTGAATACACGACGTAGTTTGCTTCGCGCAAGCGGCGCTTTCGCCTCTTTGTTAATTTGCGGCATGGAGGCGACATGAGCACGAAAGGCCGGGCGGCCATCTATGTCGAAGCGAAAAAGCCGCTAGTGGTCGATGAGGTGGAGTTCGGCGATCCTGGACCCGATCAGGTTTTGGTCAAGTTGTTCGCCAGCGGTGTCTGCCATTCCCAACTACACACTATGCAACGGCCGGCACGCAAGGGACAGAGCTTGCCGGCGTTGTTGGGCCACGAGTCCACTGGCGTTGTTGTTGCCAGAGGAAGCGATGTGCGTCATGTGAAGGAAGGCGATCATGTCATTACTACTTGGGTCGATCGTGATAGCGCCACCACCAACCAGCCGATGGTAGCCCACGCGCTGAACGACCGCGCTCAATACAATGCCGATTGGAAAGGTAAGGCCGTCATGCACTCGGCGGCCACCTGGGCTGAATACGCCATCGCGCAGGAGCGCGTCGTTGTGCCTATGCCAAAAGATCTGCCGACCGACGTTACTTCGATCATCGGCTGCGCGGTGATGACAGGGGCGGGTGCGATCGTCAACACGCTGCAAGTGCGGCCAGGCCAATCGGTAGCGGTGTTTGGCGCGGGCGGTATCGGGCTATGCGCGATTTCCGCGGCTGCCGTCGTCGATGCTTACCCAATTATCGCCGTCGATATTAACCAAGATAAACTAGAGTTTGCCGGGCGCATGGGTGCCAGTCATGCAATCAATGCAAAGGATTGCGACGCTGTAGAAGCGATCAAAGAAGTGACCGGCGGCGGTGTTGATTATGCAATCGACGCCATCGGCTTGCCGCTGACTCAGGAACAGATCTTGCGCTCGGTGCGGCCGGGATTTTCCGGACTGAATCAAGGCGGAACCGCATTACTGATCGGCATTACGCCCCCCGGCGCGAAAGCGCTGCTCGACACCAGCTTGTTCATCGGCAATCGCTCGTTCAAACGCACCAGCGGCGGCGACTGCAAGCCGGATCGCGATTTTCCGACGTTTCTGCGCTGGTTTCGCGATGGCAAACTGAAGCTGAACGAATTGATCACCAACCGCTATAAGCTCGAGCAGATCAACGAAGCGGTCGACGATTTGGAACGCGGCCGGATATTGGGACGGGCAATTTTGGCGTTCGATTGAAAATGGATTGGCCGCAAAGAACGTAAAAGAAATCGGCAGGTACGTGAGACCGGGACGCCCGCCCTGTCATTTCGACCGACAGAGTGTGTGAAAAAATCAGCGTCTCTCTGATCTGCCATCTCGAACGCGTGAGAGATCTT
>DATLCH010000115.1:0-7207 GCA_035526465.1 Candidatus Limnocylindrales bacterium
AGTTCGTTGACGGCTCTTGGTGCCTGCCATAAATTCACCGGCGATAGAGTTGAAACATACGAGGTGCCGATGCAGCCCCGCAACTTGGCAACTTGGTTCTTCCTTGCCGCGATCAATCTACTTGGTGGTACGGCAGCAAAAGTTTTGGCATTAAACAACCGCAGTAGCATTCCTCCGTCACAGCTCAGCCAGGCAACGCACCTTCGTGGTAGAATCAACACCTAGCAATTGGCGACTGTGCCTCTTTCCTTGTCAGCGACGGCACGATGTTGACAGCAGGATGTCAAACACTCGTGTAATCGATCGCGCCTCAGAGTAAAACTTCAAAATAATTGCTGTCTTGGCCGGCTCACTAAAATGAGGGTTGGTGGCATAACCCTTGCTCACCAATCATCCAGCTTAATCAGGAGATTCGAAATGGAATCAGCGGCCGCCAAACGCTCCAAGATAATTTCTTTTGAAGAAAAAAAATTCCGCGCGGTCCTGTGCGACACCTGCGGCGCTAAGATGTTCCCAGAATCGCTGCTGCAGCGACACCTGGAAACCCATCGTCTACACCAGCGCTGGATCAGCGGTGAACTGCGCAAGCTGCAAAATACCTTCTCGCGCATGCGCGACATCGCCTGAGCGGTTCTGCGAGCTTTCCAAGGATGGGAAGCTCTCCCGGACGAGTCCGGGCTCGCCCCCAACCTGTCTGGACTCGTCATTTCTATCGCGTCAGTTTATGCAAGGTTTCTAAACAGCCGAGTTCCTTCCCACCAAACGTGATTCGCCCAAACGAGACGCGCTACAGATCAAGGTTGTATGCATCGGTCAAATCGGCAAGTTCTGAAGCACACAGTCATTCATGCTGTATGCGATCGTGACCAACAATTTTCCCGTGAGGCTCCGATAATTCAGCGCGGCTGCACGCTCTTCAGGAGCGGCGGGAGTAGCTGGGACCACGGACATCGCAGGACCGTCATCATAACTGTAGCCGGACAGAAAACTGAAAGCGGCCATGCGTTCACGTACTTTAACAACCGACTCTCGGTCCCATTCAATATCAAAACGGCTCTTTTTGGGAGACTTGAAGACGATACTCGCGCAGTCATTTAAATAACCCGCAGCAGCTCTGACGCCGAGGAACGAGCAGAGCTGTTTAAGATAGGGCTGAGGATCGTCGATAAACGATTCCAGCCGAACATCGAAAATTTCGTTGGGATCCATTCGCGTTTTTAGGCTCTCAATGCTCGAACAGAGACGGAAAAACACATCGATGTGCATCGCCAACGTTTTGTGCGGGCTGCGCCGCGCCATCGTAGCGAGGACGTCATAGGGATTGCGAATAACGTGAACGAACTTTAGCTCGCCGCCGATTTTTGTTCTGAGAGACGCGAGCAACCGAGGTTCACGGTAGAAGCGCATAGCCGACGTCGCGCCCTTTTTATCGCCCAAAACCTGCAACTGCTCGAACCGGCCTTGCCACTGATTCGGCACGTCGTAGGAATAACCACTGTGGCTGCGCCCCGATACAGCCATCTTCCGGGAATTTTCCAGGAGCAAGTTGAACACCTGGCGCCGAGTAAACCCGTGCTTTACTAACCTTAACGCGTCCAACTCGTGCGCGATGACAATGTTCGGATGGGCATCGAGTAGAGATCCGATCAGACTGTGTCCTGTTCTTGGATAGCCGACAAACATGCAATAAGTTTGAAAGTCGCGAAAAAACGCGCTGTTTTTTCTAATTCGCACTAAAGAGCGGGCGTACAAGCCGAGCAGATCGAGTTTTTTTCCAAACGACATAAGGTCACGCGTGTTGTCTATTGATTCTCGCCGCGATTATTCGAAATAAGCTCCCTCGATGAGAACCGGTTTTGCCGCGCCTTGCTCATGGGTCCTTCCCGGGATAGCCGAACCATCGGGGTTGAGCCGCTGGTCTGCCTTGTCTTGGCCGGCGCCGATGCGCGCCATCACCAACGGGGTCTGGCCCGAATTGCAAAACTGATAGTAGCTGCCCGCCGGCAGAACCACCGCGTGATTCTTGGTTGCGGTCAGCACCGTCTGGCCATCTCGTTCAGTGTTGAACTGCGCTGTTCCCTCTAGCACCACGAAAATGTGGTCTTCTTTGGTATGCGCGTGAAGCGCGTTTTCCCCAATTCCAGGGGCATAACAGTGAATTCTGAGCGTCATCAAATCAGTTTCCGCCAGCATGAACCGGGTATGGCCTTCCCTCACTAGCTGGGTCTTGAGTTGCACCACTTGCGCTTTTGGATCCATAAAACCTCCCTTGCGATTTACTATGAAAGCGCGGCGATCTTAGAATAGACCGGGCTCCTAGCGCAAGACGGCCTGCGCAGCGATCGTCAATTCCGCTCGATTCTCGTTCACTCGATCGACAGCGGTTGCAAATCTCAGCTGCCTCGGTTTAGCTAAAATTTTCACGGATAACACCCACCTTGACGCCGCTATTTGCTGAAATCGTCGCAATCTTTTCCGCCATGGGCTGGGCCATCGATTCGGTGTTGGTTCGCTTCGGCCTGCGCCAATCCAACATCTTCGCCGCCATGCTGATGAGCTACGGCGTTTCGATCACCTGCGTTTGGAGTTATCTGATCGCCACCACTTCGCTGGAATTTCTTAGCTCGCCAGTGATGCTTTACTACGTAATCAGCGGCTGCATGCAGCCGATTTTTGCGCGCGCGCTGTTTTATCAGGGCATCACCAGAATTGGTGTCGCACGAGCCGGGCCGCTGCGCGGCATCGAGCCGCTTTTCGCCGCGGCCATCGCTTTGCTGGTGTTCAATGAACAGCCCGGACTGCAAGTCTACATCGGCACCGTACTCATCGTCACGAGCCTCTGGCTGATTTCCGGCAAGCAGGAACAAAACAATCCGTGGCGCTACATCGACGCGCTGTTACCGATCAGCGCCGCCTTGATCTCGGCGATCTCGCAGACTCTGCGCAAGCAAGCGCTGCAGATCATTCCCGATCCGTTTATCGCCGTTGCGATGGTCACCAGCGTCTCGCTGTTTCTGTTGTTGGGCTTCGTCTACGCCAGCGGCCGCGCACAGCAATTGCGTATGAACCGCAGCAGCTTTAAGTTTTTTCTCGGCGCTGCATTGGTTGCCACCACCGCGCAAATCTTCAATTTCATCGCCTTGGGCCGCGGCCAAATGTCGGTCATCATTCCCCTGCTCAATACCACGCCGCTGTTCACGGTTTTTTTTAGCGCTCTCTTTCTGCGCAAAATCGAAACGGTCAACCTGCGCATCATCCTCGGTGCTGCCCTGATGGTCGCCGGCGTCGTGTGCATCACCAGCCGGTAGCCCCTGGCGTACTTGACTGAATAACTTTTTCCGCCAAGATAGCCTCGGTCTCTGGAGCAGGTATGGAAATCGACAACGAACCTCCCGTTGAGCGTATCGACGAACAGGCCGCCCTGCGGATGATTTTAGAAGGAACCGCCAGCGAAACCGGCGAGCGGTTTTTTGCTGCCCTGGTGCGCAATCTCTCCAAAGCACTCAACACTACCGGGGCCTGGGTGACTGAGTTTCTCGAAGCCGAGCGCAAACTGCGAGCTTTAGCTTTCTGGTTCGACGGTGCCTGGATTCCGGACTACGTCACGGATCTTCGTGGCACGCCCTGTGAGCAGGTAATCGTCAGCGCCGAACTGGTGCATTTTCCGGAGAATCTCATCGAATTATTTCCAGAGGACCAGGACGTGAAAACCTTGGGCGCGGTGAGTTATTTGGGCATGCCGCTGAAAGACATCGACGGCAGAATCCTCGGTCACCTGGCGGTTATCGATCGCCGGTTCCTTCCCAACGACCCCCGAATCCTAGCGCTGTTTCGTATCTTCGCCGATCGCGCTAGCGCCGAGTTGCGCCGACTACGGGCGGAGAAACAAGTTGACGAGCGTGAAGCAAAACTCCGTCGGCTGGTCGGCAGTGCCATGGATGCCATCGTCGAGTTTGACAATCAATTGAGCGTCACGCTGCTCAATCCCGCAGCCGAACAAGTCTTTCAACGTCAAAGCGCTGCGATCGGCGGCGAGAAGATCAGCGCTTTTTTTTCCCAAGAGAGCGGCGACAAGCTGTTGAGCCTGGTTCGCGCCCTCGAATGTCAGCCCAAGGACCGGCAATCGATGTGGATTGCCGGTGGCCTGACAGGCTGTCGCAAAGATCGTAGCGAGTTCCCCGCCGAAGCTTCGTTATCGCGCTCTGAATTAGGCGAGAATATCTTTTACACGCTGATCCTGCGAAATCTCACCAATCGTCTAGAGGCGGAGCGTAAAATTCTCGTTTTAAGCGCCGAAGCCGAGCAGCTCCGGGCGGAAATACAATCGCTCCAAGGCTCTGGCGATATCATCGGCGGCAGCGCGGCATTAAAGAACGTGCTGCGCGACATCGAACAGGTTGCTGAAACAGACGCGACGGTCCTGTTGCTCGGCGAAACCGGTACTGGCAAGGAACTTGTCGCCAGAGCGATTCACAAGGCCAGCCGGCGCGCTGACAAGGCGCTCATCACCATCAACTGTGCCGCCATCCCAACGACCTTGATGGAAAGCGAGTTCTTTGGTCACGAGCGGGGTGCCTTTACCGGGGCGACCCAGAAGCGCGAGGGCCGTTTTGCCTTGGCCAATGGCGGTACGATCTTTTTGGACGAGATCGCTGAGCTGAATCTTGAACTCCAGGCCAAGCTGCTGCGCATACTGCAGGAGGGCGAGTTCGAGCCGGTTGGCAGCTCGCAGACGCGTAAAGTGAATGTCCGGGTGATCGCTGCAACCAATCGCGATCTCGGCCAGGCGGTGCGCACCGGCAATTTCCGCGATGATCTTTATTATCGTCTCAATGTCTTTCCGATTTCGCTTCCAGCGCTGCGCGAAAGGGGTGACGATGTCATCGAGTTGGCGAATCTTTTCGCCAACAAATTCGCCCAACGTTCCGGCCGGCGCGTCGAACCCTTGACCGATACAGGGAAGCAGCGGCTCAAGAAGTATTCGTGGCCGGGCAATGTGCGCGAGCTGCAGAATGTCATCGAGCGTGCCGTCATCACGTCACAGGACGGGCGGCTGAACCTCGATCGTGCGCTGCCCGGCGTCACGGAAGACCAGCCGACCATCGGTGAAAACCGGTCTTCTGAATCGCAATCCGCTGAACGCATATTGCAGGTAAGAGAGATTCAGCAACTCGAACGGCAGAACATTCTGCGCGCCATGGAAAAAGCCGGCTGGCGAGTCGCCGGCAGCGACGGTGCCGCCGAACTCCTCGGCATCAATCCCTCCACGCTAAACTCACGCATCAAAGCTTTGGGTATTCAGCGCCTGCGCTAAAGCCAACCAGAACACCCGCCCTTTGGGCGAGCTGGTCGCTGTGTCTTTGAATTGCTGCGGTTGAGATCTGCCGGCCCTGCGGCCGTGTCACAGCACCCCTCGTGAGATCTCGCGTCGGCGCTAATGATATTTCGTGACTAACGACATCTCGCGTCAACGCGACGTTGCCGCTAGCCCCGCAAGCATCCGTATTTCAAACGTTTGCAGTGGCCGAAAGCTTTGGCATACGGTCTGCGTTACGCAATCGACAAGCAATCAATATCTCAGGAGGGATGCGATGGAACACAATTACTCGTATCAATCGGCACTGGCGACTTCAGAACGCATCGGCTGGAGAATCGATGATATCATCGGCCCCGATAAGCCGTTGAACTTTGCAAAACCGTTCATGCCCGAGGCGCTGGCCCAAGTCCGGCGACTGGACTTTCTCAGCGCTGGCGAGCAACGCACGCTGAATCAGATCCGTGGGCACGAATACTTGGCGATGTTCGGCCTGGTCGAGGAATTTATTTTGCCGTATGTCGTCGAGCACACCCGCACAAAATTATCGGGTGACGACTATCGCGTGCGCGCCTTGCTACAATTTGCCGGCGAGGAAGCCAAGCATATTCATCTATTTAAGCGTTTCCGGCAGCAGTTCGACGCTGGGTTTGGGACCCCATGCGAGTTCATCGGTCCCGCCGAAGAGATCAAGCGTTTCGTCTTGTCGCATAGCCCGCTCGGCGCCGGCATCGCCATTCTGCACATCGAGTGGATCACTCTGCGCCATTACATCGAAGGCGTGCGCGATGATCAGGACCTCGACCCGCAGTTCAAAAGTCTGCTGAAGAATCACTGGTTGGAAGAATCACAGCACACTAAGCTCGACACCCTGATGATCGAAGAAATCGCCGCGGCTGCGAGCCAAAGCGAGATAGAACTGGCCATCGCCGAGTACGCCGACATCGGTAAATTCCTCGACAACGGCCTGAAGCAGCAGGCCGAATTCAACGTCGACAGTTTTGTCAGGGCGACGCGCCGAAATCTAACCAAATCACAGCGCGAACAAGCCACCGACAATGTGCTCAAAGCCATGCGCTGGACGTATCTCGGCACCGGCATGACTCATCCCAATTTCCTCGCCACTGTCGAGAAGATCAATCCGGCAGCAAGAAAGCAGATCGAAGAAATGGCCCCGGCATTCTGCTGAGGCGAAAACACCGACCCTAATTTAGATCCTCGGAGGTTTACCATGTCAGCATCAGCGGCAACAAAAATCGCTACCGTAAACGGACTCGATGTCGACGCCCTGCGTCAGGTCGTCGACGAGGTCAAAAAAGATCCAGCAAAAGGCATCGTCGAGTTCAAGGTCAAAACCGGCTGGAAAGGGCGGACGCGCTCGGAAACCACGGTGGAAGGCTACAAGCTCGGCGGTGAGAAGATCAAACGCCGATTCACCATCAGCGCCGACGAGCCGTTCGAATTGCTCGGCGAAAACACTTCAGCCAACCCGCAGGAATTGCTGATGGCCGCGCTCAACGCCTGCATCACAGTGGGCTATGTGGCTGGAGCCGCGGTCAACGGCATCACTTTGACGAAATTGGAAATCGAAACCTCCGGACAATTGGACCTGCGTGGCTTTCTCGGCCTCGATGCCAATGTCAAACCCGGCTACGAATCGCTGCAGTCTGTTGTTTACATTGCCGGCAACGGCACAGCGGAGCAGTTTCAGCAGATCCACGACAACGTCATGAAAACTTCGCCGAACTTCTTCAACATCTCACGCCCCGTGCGAATTGACGCGACGTTGAAGGTTGAAAATTGACACTCGCTCAATCCAGCGGGAACGATCAAGATCACAGCACAAACGAAATGTAGCGGTCGGAGTTATTGCGGCAAGCACTAAAGTATGTG
>DATLCH010000180.1:0-8586 GCA_035526465.1 Candidatus Limnocylindrales bacterium
CACAGTATCGACGCTGCTGCCGTTCTCGCACCAGACGATCTGATTGACTACATTGTTCAACGGTCGGTAGGCCGGTGAGTCGCGGCGCAAAAGAACGATGTCGGCCAACTTTCCCGGCGCGATGATGCCGGCGTCTAATCCAAATGCGTGGGCGCCGTTGCGCGTCGCCATCGCCAGTGCCTGCGCCGGCGTGACCCACCGATTGAAATCGCTGCCCGCCTGATTGTGAATCAGAGCGGCCAAGCGCAGCGCGTCGAACATATTCTGGCCGTCGTTAGATGCCGCGCCGTCGGTGCCCAATCCAACATGCACGCCAGCGGCAAGAAACTCTTTTATCTTTGCCAGGCCGCTGCCGATGCGAAGATTACTCGCTGGATTGTGCACCGGCGTGGCGCCTTGCTTGGCGAAAAGCTCCACATCGTCGTCTTCGATCCAGATCGAATGCGCGCAAGAAAGATTTTCACCGACGAGGCCAAGGGATTCGAGATGCCGTAGCAGAGAATGGCCGTATATCGAATTGCCCTGCACCTGCTGGGCTTTGGTTTCCGCCAGATGAATATGCAGCGGCAAGTTTTTTTTACGCGCTATTTCAGCGCAGCCTTTGAGCAATTCGTCGGAGCAACGCTGCACGGCTGACGGACCGGGACAAGCCGTGGTCAGTTTCTCCGGGGCGTGAAACGTCTCGATGAACTCCTCACATTCGTCGAGCCAAGCTTTCGCTGTCTTCGCTTCACTTGCGCTCATGCGCATCATCTCATTGTTCAGAGCCGCGTCGGTATGACCGAGCGGGATCGTGTCTTCGTAGTTCTTGTCGGTCACCGTAAGCGCCGCGACGTGACGCAAACCGAGATCGCGCATCGCCTGGATCGCCGCCCCGGCGCCCATGAAACGGCAGGCAGCGCTGCCGGCAAAATGATCGAGCACCGTAGTCGCGCCGTTCATGAGCATCTCGATGCCGCCGAGCAACGCGCTGGCGTAAAAATCACCCTCGCGCATATCGCGCAACGACGCGCGGTAATAGGCGCGCCAGATTTCCAACGGCTTGCTTGGCATCATGCCGCGCACTAAATTCGCCGGAGAATGACAGTGCGCGTTCACCATGCCGGGCATTGCGATCATGCGGCTGGCATCGATCGTCCTGTCAAACGGTCCGGCCGGCGTCCATTCGGCCGGCCCGCAGTAAGTGATCCTATTGTCGTCGACGACGATGGCGCCTTTCTCAACAATATCGTTGTGATCGTTCATCGTGACGATCAGCGCGTTGGCAATCAGCGTTCTCATAACGTCCTCTTGTGACTCGTGAAACTTTCTCGCAAGCAAAAAAGCAAGGGCACGGCAAGCCGTGCCCTTGCAAAATCTAGAAAAGACCGATCTGAATGGCTAGATGCGCGTCCCGCCATGGCCGACGAGCGCAATACAGTTGGGTCGAATCGACCGCGCACAATGCAGCGGGTCGCCCTCGACGGTCTATACAAACCCCATCTTGCGGCCCCAGTTCTCAGGATCTCGCAAGAAATCGATGATATGCGTATTCTGTTCGGCGGTGAAATAGTTTTTGCTGGTTCCGGTGTCCAAGACATCATCCCAGTTGGCGAGAACATGCAAGGCAATGCCGTTCTTAGCCAAAGTATCGCGGCCTTCATGTTGATCGAGTCGGTCCGACGCGTAGTCGAACACGCACAGGCAATGGGTCATTTTCGCCCCGGCACCGCGCACGCCGATATTGAAGCGCAGCTTACTCAGGCCATCCGTAATTAAGTCTTCGACCATAAGCACGCGCTTGCCTGGATCGAGAATGCCTTCGATCTGCTTGGTGCCTCCGTAGCCTTTGGGCTGCTTGCGAATATAGATCATCGGCTTTTTGACAATGTGCGCGACGAACGCCGCGTAAGGAATACCGGCGGTCTCGCCTCCGGCGACGACATCGAAATTATCGAGACCAATGTCGGTTTCGGTCATCTTCGCGAGCGCCGTGACGATATATTCCCGCTCCGCAGCGAACGACAACAGCTTGCGGCAATCGATATAAACCGGCGAGATGCGCCCGGAGACGAAGACGTACGGTTTGTCTTTGTAAACCGCGATCGACTCCGTCGACAGCAGCATTTCGGCAACTTTCTTGGACACTTCGCTCATGGGACAACCTCGCAGATTTTGGATTAGGCAAGGTCATAACATAGCGATATTCGCTTTCCAACGCTTGCGCGGCGTAAGCGACGCAAGCGTTGGAGCGAGAATATGCAGCATGAAGTGCGAACGGCAGAAAATTAGGACAAATTGTCCTACGGCGCTTTAGTGACTTCGTGTTGTGAATGATATTCTGCGACAGCGACGAGCTTAACAAAGGCAGGAACCGAGATGATGCTGTCGCTGCGAGAATAGCCGGCGCTATTCCGCAGCTCGGGCATAGAGACGGGTCATTTCACCTTCAACGAAAAACCCTTGGTCTCTTTCTTAGCCCTTTTGTCTGCGCGCTTTTCCATCAAGGTCTTAAGCGGCTTCTTCTTCCCTTGTTTCTTCGAGTCCATCCCTTTACTCATATGCGTGGCTCCTTCTGATCTGTTTGACGGGCGTAGCAGAAAACCACGCACGTCGGTCGATAAACTCCATCATCCGCAACAGCACTGCTATTTCGCACAGCAATTCTTGAACTTCTTGCCGCTGCCGCATAGGCACGGTTCGTTACGTCCAACCTTCTTCTCGGCAACGGTAGGTTTCTGGGGATTCAAGAGCCTTTTCAGGTCGCTGAGATCCTCGGCCTCATCCGGCTCGATGCTAATGCGGTATTCCCAGCCATGTTTCTCGAACGTCTCGCGCACTTCTTTTGATCGCGCTGCCGACTGGACCCGCACCGACGCTGGATTTTTCTCGCTGCCCAGTTTGGCGGTTTTCTTCGCGCCAAAAGTATTTATCCGACTATCTGCGTCGACACTACTACGCATTATGCCGATATCAGTGATTCGATTGCTCATGCATTTAGTATTTCAGTTATCGACGCGTTAATCTATCATGTTTGACACAAGCAGCCTTTAGCGAAGTGCCGGTTGGTGCTTGTCATCCCAGTTCGAGGATAATTCGCTTACTAAGGGCGCAGCTTATATCTCCGCTCGATGTCTTCGACATACCCACTCTTCACCACCTTCGTCAATACGCGCTGATCGAGCAGCTCCTCGACGTTGAACTTAACGATCTTCGGATCGCGCATGGAAATAATATCCTGAGCCGTTTTCAGACCCTTGGGCGTGACGAAGGTGTAGCTGGTCAAGTCGTCGAGGAGAAATTTGTACCCCAGCTCGGCGAGCTGGCGGTCGACCTTAAGATATTTTTGCAACAGTGCGATGCCGCGCTCTTTATTCGCTCGCATGAACGCGCTGGCTTCGATCATCGCTTTGATGAAGTTCTCGATGGTCTGCGGGTGTTTCTGCACGAAAGTTTCGGCGCACATGAATGGACTAGAGGGCAGTGCGATTTTGCTCAAGTCGAGCAACGGTTTCACACCCAAAGTCTGCAGCCGCGCCGATTGCAGTTTATCCAACGCCGCACCGTCGATAATGCCGCTCGCCAAAGATTGCGCAATCACCGTGCTGTCGCCGATCGCTTGGATGCTGATATTGTCCCTTTGCGGGTCGAGACCCATTTCGCGCAGTGACAGCATGGTGAGACTCCACAGCAGACCGCTGAAGTCCTGTACACCGATCTTTTTGCCGCGTAAGTCGCCGGGCTTGGTGACCGCCGGTGCAACTAAGAAATCGTAGGACGCCCGCTCGGCGAAGAGTGACATGATGATTTTCAGCTTCGCCCCTTGGGCGGCGGCGGAAAGCATGCTCGAAGCGCTGCCGCGGACGAACTGGACTTCGTTAGATACCAACGCCGACACCTGAATCGGTGCACTACGCACGGCCACCAAGTCCGCTTCCAAGCCATGCTTCGCGAAAAGGCCTTCCTCTTTAGCAAGCCAGACCGGCGTACCGGAGGCAGACACCCCGGAATAAGCGATGCGAATCGGCTCGGCACACACCGGTGCGCCCCAGCCTATCACCAGAGCGATCAGCAAGAGTCTTATAGCACCCATAAGGAAAATCCCCCTATACCTGAGTGAGTAGATGTGACGAGGTGTTGCTATTGGACCGCTTCTAACATGACACCAGTGCGGCTGACAATGACGGTTGCCTTACGCGGCACCCAGATGAAATACCAATACTAAGCGACAGCGGAAGCTGCTAAACTAATTCCGAATGAAGCGCCCACCCACGGCCGTACGTCCGTCCAGCCTACCAGCCATCAATCAGCGCCGTCTCATGCGCGACTTAAATTCCATCGGCCGCATTGGTATTGGCGACCACGGCGGTGTGACACGCCTGGTGTTTTCGATCAAAGAATTGCGCAGCCGGCAGGTGCTGATCCATCTTATGCGCCAGGCCGGACTGAAGATCCACATCGATGCCATCGGGAATATCTTCGGCCGGCTCGAGGGCCACAGTCCCAAGGCGCCGGCGGTACTGTCGGGATCGCACCTCGATACGGTTATTCATGGCGGCAAGTACGATGGGCCTGTGGGTGTCATTGGCGCCCTGGAAGCCGTGCGCACAATCAACGAGAACCGCGTTCCAATCCATTCGCCGCTCGAAGTCGTTTGCTTCGTGGGTGAGGAATCGAGCCGCTTTGGCTTTTCCACTCTGGGCAGCAGCCGGGTTGCCGGCGAAGTTCATGCAAAAGATCTCGCCAATGCCGTTGATGCCCAGGGGACAAAGTTAGCCGACGTGTTGGCGAGCCTCGGCATAGCCCGTAAAAATCTCGGCAGCCTCGCCCGTAATCCGAAAAGCCTCAAGGGCTATCTGGAACTCCACATCGAACAAGGGCCGATCCTCGAAGCGCTCGGCAAAAGAATCGGCCTGGTCACCTCCATCGCCGCACCGACCCGATTCAAGGTGATCTTCACCGGACAAGCGGATCACTCCGGCACCACGCCCATGGAAATGCGCAAAGACGCATTGGTCGCCGCCGCACGGTTGATCGAATTCGTCGAAAAAACCTGCCGCCGATTTTCCGCGATGGCCAAAGGCCGGGTCGTCGGCACCGTCGGCGCCTTAAAGGTCGAGCCAGGCGTCATTAACGCGGTGCCGGGGAAAACCGAACTGTTGGTGGATATTCGCGCCATCACGGCACAGGCCAAAGATCGCGTCGTGCGCGAAGTCAGGGCGGAAGCGCAACGCATCGCGCACCGGCGCGCTATTGCTGTCGAGATTCTCACCATACGTGAAGAAGACCCTGTGCCCCTGAACCATCGGTTTTTGCAACTGACCAAAAAAATTTGCGCTGAGAAAAACATCGTCTATGAAATCATGCCATCGGGCGCCGGCCACGATGCCATGCAAATGGCCAAAATTACACCGGCGGCAATGATTTTTATTCCCAGCCAACGCGGCATCAGCCACAATCCACTCGAATGGACCGACGCCGAGGACATAGGATTGGGCGCGCAAATATTAATGGAAACTATGGTCAGAGTCGCTAATGAAAAATTTTAAAGCCAAGAAGAAGCGAATTCTCACCGCTGTCCAGATTGCAGCGATTTTTGAGCGCTTCGCGAGCGAGATGGCTAAAACCTATGAGAGCCTGGAGCATGTCGTTTTCATCGGCGTCCGAACGCGCGGCCCCTATGTCGCCAAACGACTCGCTGCGATGATCAAGAAGCGCCATAAGAACGAGATACCCGTCGGCGAGATGGATATCACACTATACCGCGACGACTTGAATGCGCTCCTGCCCGGCGGCACTATCGATCACACGCGCATACCGTTCGACATAGGCAACAAAATCGTCGTGTTGTTCGATGACGTGCTGAACACTGGGCGAACCGCGCGCGCCGCCGTCGATCACCTGATCGATCTCGGCCGGCCGCGCATGATTCACCTGGCGGTGATAATTGACCGCGGCGGCCGCGAACTGCCGATCGCTGCCAACTATGTCGGCAAAACGATCCGTTTAAAAAGCGGCGGCAATGTCGAAGTCCGGCTCAAGGAAGTCGACAAAGTCGACGAAGTTTTGTTGGGATAAAGCACCCGCGATTAAGGTTGCGCCCCGCGCTTGGCAGGGCACCGACCATAAAAAGACCAACCACTTGTTTATTGAAATAAACGTTTGTCATTTTGTGTTGTGACAGACACTTTGGCTGCCTAGGACGACACATGCAGGGGCTAGACGGACGAGATCGCGTCTGATTCGGCAGGGGAACGGAATTAGCGGATTAGGTTGTAAGATTTCTGACCCGAAACTGACAAGATATAGAGCAAGATCTAATACCTGATATAAAGCAACTATGATTAGCCTCACAGAAAATTTGTTGTTATGCATATTTTCGCTGCTCGACGGCTAAGGGAGCAGCAACAACAACTTGTGCCGGGAAGCTCATGAATACTTGCGTGCCCGCATTCGGCTGGCTGGTAACACTGAGTTTGCCGCCGACGAGATCGGCCATGCGACGTGCTACGGTTAGCCCGATACCCAGGCCTGAGAAGGCTCTTTGTGTCGAATTGTCCGACTGGTGAAAAGGTTCGAAGATCGTATCGATCTTGTTCTGCTCAATACCAACTCCGGTGTCGCGAACTTCAAAATCCATATGGGTGCGATCCGGCGACGTGTCGACTTTGACCGTAATCTGGCCCTGAGCGGTGAACTTAACAGCATTGTTAAAAACGTTTTGAAACACCCGTTCGACTTTGGCGCGGTCATTGACCATCGACAAATCGCCATCAGAGAATTGAACGTCCAGCTGCAATCCTTTGTCGCGGATCATCTTTTCGTGCCGCTTGACAGCTTCTTTGACAACCTCGCGGGCATCGAACTTCTCCACGATCGCGCTAGTATCGCCGGCGTTTAGTGATGTCATCCACAGCACGTTATCGATCAGTTCCAGCAGCTCTTCCGAGTTGCGATAGACGGTCTCGAGAACTTTTTGCTGCTCTTCGCTGAGCTTACCAATGACCTGGTTTAAAAGTAGATAAACGAACCCGACAACTACACTAAGCGGCGTGCGCAATTCGTGAGAAATATTGGAGAGAAAGTCGGACTTGACCTGACGCAGCTTGGCCTTGGCGGTGCGTCGTTCTAACCCCCGCCGCACAAGAGAAAGTATATGATTGACATCGAACGGTTTGGATATGTAGTCGAACGCTCCTAGGCGTAAGCCTTCGATTGCAGTGTCCAGAGAGCCATAGCCCGTGATGATGATCGCTTCTATGTCAGGATCATGGGCTTTGACCTTCTCCAACACATTGATGCCGCTCAGACCAGGCATCTTGAGATCCAGTGTCACCAGATCCACCGAGTGCTCCTTGAGCATCTCGATAGCCTGCGCCCCGCGATCGGCTACCAGAACGTTGTAGTAGGGATTGAGAATCATTTTGAGCGATTCTCTGGGCCCCATCTCATCATCGACAACGAGAATGTTGGGTTTACTAGCATCCATGCTGATGTAATTTCAGCAAGGCTTATGCCAGTGAGGCAATTTAGTAACGCACTGAATTTATAAGAAGTTTTTCGGCAATGAAGGAGCGCTAAGGAAGCTGAGGGAAACAAAAATGTCCAACTATGACGATAATTTCACTTCCTCCTCTTCATCGTCGTTCGGATTGATAATTTTAAGCTTTTCGATCCGGTATTTGAGAATGCGCCGGCTGGTATTTAGAATCATCGCCGCCTTGGTCTGGTTGAAACCGGTGCGCTGCAGGGCTTTGACAATCAGCTCGCGTTCGAACTCATCCACGGCGTCACTTAGGGGACGCGATCCGCTAAGGACATCTTCCTTTAGCGTCGCGGTTTGGTCCGTTGAACGCATGCTCGGCGGCAAATCGCGCAGTGTAACGATTTCCTGCGGCGTGAGAATGGTCAACCGTTCGATTAAGTTCTCCAGCTCGCGAATATTGCCGGGCCAAGGGTAAGACATGAAAAAGTCCACTACTTCCGGTGACAGCGTTTTGATCGTAATCGAATGTTCCTGGGCTTTTAGGCGCAGAAAATGGTCGAGCAATAATGTTATGTCTTCACGGCGCTCACGCAGCGGCGGCAAGAATAAAGAAACCACGTTCAAACGGTAGAATAAATCCGGTCGAAACTCGGCGCTCTTGGCCATCTGCTCGAGATCGCGATTGCTCGCGGCGATAATGCGCACGTCCACTTTGATCTCATCTGTGCCGCCGAGCCGGCTGAAGGTCTCTTGCTCGATGGCGCGCAGAAATTTCGCTTGTACGCCGAGATCGAGTTCGCCGATTTCGTCGAGAAAAAAAGTTCCGCCGTGGGCCAGCTCGAAACGGCCGATCTTTTTCTGCGAGGCATTGGTGAATGCGCCCCGTTCATACCCAAACAGCTCGCTCTCCATCAAAGTTTCGGGTAACGCCGCACAATTTACCACCACGAAGGGTTTGGAACGCCGGTCGCTGTTGTAATGAATCGCCCTGGCGATGAGTTCTTTACCGGTGCCGCTTTCACCGGTAATCAGCACCGTGCTTTTCTTGGCCGCCACCATACTGACAGCCTTGAAGACATCGGTGATTTGCCTCGACTTGCCTATAATGAAATCGATCCCAT
>DATLCH010000193.1:0-5861 GCA_035526465.1 Candidatus Limnocylindrales bacterium
TCATCCATTGGGATCATCGTCCAGGCCGGATTGCGAAATCGATCATGGCTGTATTTGGGACTGTCGCCGCGCATGGCGAAGTGGCGCATGTTGCCTTTCCCGGTATTGAAGTGGCCATGCCACATCAGATCGTTGGGCGAGTAGACCGTGCCGACTTTGAATTCATGGCGCTGGCGCTCCTCGCCATCGCGCCACAACACGACGTAACCTTCGCCCTGCGTGATGATGATCACCGCCCCCGGACCATGACGATGAAAGGTGCTGCGGCAACCCGGGGGAAACTCAGAGACATGGCAGCCGTAGGTCGTATCGGCGAGCGTGTAGCGCATATGCTTGACGTTCTTACCCTTCATCGGAAAGTCATCGAGTGGGAAATGATTAACATCAGGCACCAGGTTCGTCTCCCAGTAGCGGTCGGTAACATGCTTGTTGTAGCGCAGAAACTCGTCGCCTTCATGAAAACGATCGCGAAAGTTGAACGGATTCCGAAAGATAAAATCTTCATTGTGAAAAATATTGATCATCGCCGGGCAAGTCGTGCCGACGAACAATCGAATCGGCTCGCTGCCAGAACCGTTGAAATGGATGTAGGTGGAGTTCAGCGGAATGGCGAAGATCGCCCCGGGTCCCCATTCGAAGGTAACCTTGGACTTCTCATCCTGCCACACCGTCGTTGCGCCGCGCCCCTTGGCGACGTAGACGATTTCCTCGAATAAATGGCGCTGCGGCAAGGTCTGGCTGCTCGGCGGGATTTCGCAGACATAAGCGTCGGTGCGCTGCTGGTTGGAAAGGTTGAGGTAGCAGCCCAACACTCCCATGCGCTCCCACTTGCCCAACTCCATCGTGGTGACGTCGTTAACGACATTGCCACGGACGATGGGAATCCCCTCTTTTTCCTGCAAAAGATCGTACGGTGTCGGACCAAAATCCAAATGCTCGCGAAACGGTAACAGCATCGTGTAACTCCTCGGCAATTTGTTCATCCATAGCACGAACACGCGCCACGATCACGTCCTTAATTTCGGTTATTGACTGTTGCCTACCCACACCCCCTCCCCTATATTCGCCCCATGCGAGATAGTTTGCGCACCGGCCTAACCCGAACTGCGTCTTACCAAACTACTATCGACATGCGCGCGCGCCAGCTCAAAAGAGATGTCTTCTCGACACCGTCGATGATTAGCCTGATGGAACGGACCTGCACCGAGCTGACCGAGCCGTTCCTTGACGACAACGAACAGACGGTCGGCATTCACATCGACGTTTATCACTTGGCAGCGACGCGCATCGGCCAGAGCGTCACAATCAATACTGAGATCATCGAGGTGAAAGGCCGCAAAATCCGTTATGCGGTGGATGCCTACAATGATGCTGGTGTGAAAATTGGCGCGGGCACCCAGCAGCGCGCCGTCGTCGACACTCAGCGCTTTGCCGGCGGTGTTGATCGGGAGGCTGACGATGCAGGCTAAGATTACAGCCTTGGCATTTGCCGCGCTGCTAGTGCTGTCGACAGCTATACCGTCGCGACTTCTGGCGCAAAGCGAAGAAAAACTGCTCGACGACATCAATCAGCTGGCCGAAGCCGAGCGCCAGACACGCCTGATCAACGGCGCTAGGAAGGAAGGCATTGTCAACTGGTACGTGGCCATGAATCGTGTTTACGCCAACGATCTCGTCAATGGCTTCCAAAGCGAATACCCCTTCCTCAAAGTCAACACCTTGACCGGCAGCGGCGGCTCTCTGCTCAATCGCGCGCTTACCGAAAGCCGCGCGCGCACCTATCAGTTCGATGTTTTCAATACTCGCAGCATGACCATCAGCACACTCAAAAAAGCCGGCGCCATCATGCGCTACCGCTCGCCCCAGCGCGCCAATCTGCGCGACGGCTTTGCCGACAAGGAAGGCTATTTGAACGGCATCTTCGCCACGCCGTTAGTGCTCCTGTTCAATAGCAAAATGGTCGCACGCAAAGAGGCGCCGAGCACCGTCGAAGATTTATTGAATCCCAAATGGGCCGGCAAGATGGCCATCGACGACGAGTCCTACGACTGGCTGGCGGCATTAATGGACTACTACGGCGAAGCCAAAGGCTTGGAGCTGGCAGGCCGGCTGGGCCAGCAAAAGCTGCAAGTGCGGCGCGGCCCGTCGTTGATCGCGCAACTCGTGGCGGCCGGCGAGTTTGCCCTGCAGATCGACAGTCATCATCAGGAAGTCATCAACAAGAAGAAAGCCGGAGCGCCGATCGATTATAATTTTCCCCAACCCTATGTCCCGGCCAAATCGTTGATCCCAATCTATATGTCGTCTCATCCGCCGCACCCCCACGCGGCGGCGTTGCTCGCCGACTTTCTTATGTCGCGCAAAGGCCAAGAGATCATGCATGGTCATGGCCGTTGGGTCGGCCACAAGAACATCGCTAGCAAAGGGCCGGACGATGTCGGCGAGCGCAAGGTGGTGATCCCGTCGGCGGATAAATGGGGCGACCGTTATAACGAACTGATCGGCTGGTACAACAAATTGCTGTTGCGCCAAAGCGCATAAGCGGCGTAGATTCAGCGAGTAACCTGGAGGCTTTATGAAACTATTCACCTACCGGCCCTGACCTTACGCGCACCGGACAAGGATTGTCCTGGCAGAAAAGAATCTTCCCTACGAGACCATCGAATGCGATCTCAAGAACAAGTCCAAGGAATTGCTCGACCGCAATCCCTACGGCAAAGTCCCCGTGCTCGAAGACGACAGCGCGGTGATCTACGAGTCGGCGGTCATCGGCGAGTATCTCGACGAGAAATATCCGGCGGTGCGCTTAATGCCGAAAGATCTCGCCGAGCGCGCCCGCGTACGGATTTGGGTTGACTACTGCAATACCCGCTTGCAACGCGCCGGTGGCTTGGTCGCCCATGATTACAAAGTCGAAAAGTCCAAGGCGGAGATTGTCGAATACCTAAAATTCATCGACGACCACATGCGCGGGCGCGATTACATCGCCGGCGATTATTCGCTCGCGGATATAACGTTCATTCCGTTTTTCACCCGCCTTGAGCGCTACCAGACAAACCTTGGGGATGATCTGCCGAACGTCAGAAATTGGGTCAAACGGTTGTTGGACCGCCCGGCGGTGCGGGAGACGCTCTAGCCCCCGAATCAACTACTCCGACATGCCGGTGAAAACCGGCATCCACGCTGGATAGTGTGACAACGATAAAAATAAGCCTGGATACCGGCATCCGCCGGTATGACGGACAAGACAGTAAACATCAGGGAGACTCGCTTTCATGATCATGCGACCTTTGTTCACCCTTCTCGCGTTCATACTTCTGACAATCTCGGTTCAATCCCTCCACGCCGCCACCGCGCTTACCAAAGTTCTTCTCACCACCGGCTCAGTGAGCGAGCGCGAAGCGGCCGTCTACGTCGCCCAAGAACAAGGCTACTTCCGCAAGTACGGCGTCGATGTCCAGTTCATTCAGGCGCGTAATGGTCCAGTCGGCATGGCGGCGCTCAGCTCCGGCGAATCGCAGTTTCACTGGGGTTCGGTATCCGGCGCGAACCTCGGCGCCATCGCCGAAGGCGCCGACATCGTATTCGTCGCCGGCTTTATCAATCGCTTGACCGGCATGTTCATGGCCAATTCGAAGATTAAAAGCCCGGCGGAATTACGCGGCAAGAGCGTCGGCGTCAACAGCCTCAGCGGCGGCGGGTGGATTTTTTCTATGTTGACATTGGATCATTGGGGGCTGTCGCCGGAGCGCGACAAAATCCAGTTCCGTTCCCTCGGCGATCAAACCGTCATGGTCCAGGGACTCATGGCCGGCATCGTCGACGCCGCGCTGGTCGGCTACGCCCATGGGAAAAACTTGCAGAACAAAGGCTACACGGTGCTGGCAGACGTCGAAAAGCTGCCGATCCCCTACCAAGGTTCAGGACTTATGTCGCGGCGCAACTTCATGCGCACGCAGCCGGCTGTGGCGGAAAGCGTCTTTCGCGGCTTGCTCGATGCAGTCAATGTTATTCGCAACCCGGCCAATAAGGCGGAAGTGTTAAGGGCCGTCGCCAAAGGCATGCGCTTGGCAAAAGTGGAAGACGCCGAGGAAGGTTATAAAAGCTTGCCGACTTTATATGACCAGAAAATCTACCCCAGCGTCGACGGCATCCGCAATGTTATCCGGCTGCTCGGCTCGACGAATGAAAAGATTCGCAAGTTGAAAGCTGAAGATCTGGTTGAAGACGCGGTGCTCAAGAAGCTCGAAAAGGAAGGCCGCTTCTAAGGCTCTACTCGCATAATCGCCGCTGTCTCTGGTTCGTCATTCCGGCGCAGGCCGGAATCCAGGTTTTCTTCGAGAAGGTGAAAACCAAGATAGATGCCGGCCTGCGCCGGCGTGACGGATTTACTTTCCGGGTTAGTTCAAGAATTCGATTACATCCAGCCCGCGTTCCTTGTCGGTGACCCACAGTAGACCACGGTGATCCTTCACGACATCGTTGGTTAGCGGTGCCGCCACCCGATCCCCTGGTTTTGGAATAAAGTAGCCGCGCTCCTTGGGCTTGGCCGGATCGTTGATGTCGATGATGCGCAACCCGCCGGCGAACCAGGTGACGTAAAGAAGATTATCCTCATCCACGCGTTCGCGTAGCTGGTGCGTGCCGAAGCGCACCTTGTCGGCAGGGTAAGGCGTGGCCGATTCGGGTAGATAAGTCGTCGAGAGCAGCTTAGGTTTCGTCGGATCGCTGACATCCCAGGTGCGCAGCGGCGCATGGGGCTTGCCGGTATCGGCGCCGCGGTGAGTGCGTTCTTCCTCCGTCGATACCGCGATCTGCTTGCCGGCGATCGGGTGCGCCGCCTTGAGAAAAGTGTGGGTCGGCTCCGGGCAAGGCGGGTCGTATTCGTAGTGCGATAGCGTGCGCGGTGTGCCGATGTCGCTGACGTCGATGATCGAGATCCCCGACATCCAGCAGCCGGCATACATTTCGCTGCCGCAACGCATCGCGTGATGCAGCCGATGCTCGGCGTGCTTTGGATGAGGCGCATCACCGCCGGCGACATGCTGTCCGGTCATCCACCAACGGGAAACTTCCGCCGGTTTCGTCGGATTGCGAATGTCATAGATGACTAAAATATTGCCGACAAACCCGTCCATTTCCGTCGAGATGTAGGCGTAGTTCTCGTCACAATCAAATCGATGCACACCCTTGCCATGGGTCTTCACAAAGGTGATGAGCTTGGGATTTGACCTATCCTTGATGTCGTAGATGCGGAATCCGCCGTCGGGGTAGTCTCCACGTTGCCCCGGACCGCGCTCGAACTCGGAATTGACCAGCATGACATCTCCGACGACACGCACCTTGTGCGAGTGCGACCACGGATGGTTCGGCATCAGCGTGCTCACGACCTTTGGTTTGCGTGGGTCGGCAATGTCGAGGATCGTCGTGCCCTGAACACGGTGTTGATGACCGACATAGGCATAGTTGCGATCGAGGACAATCTGTCCACCGCCCTCTAACTCCATACGGCAGAGATGCCGAACGTTCGCCGACCCGCGTGGCGCTGTGCCGCTATCGCTTTCAGCTGTGGGGAGAACTTGGGACATACGAAACATCCAAGTAAATTTACCTGCGCCTGTAACCGGTTCGGAACTGACAGAATCATCGTCGGCGTGAGGCGATGAAACGGAACTGCTGCGACGTGAAGATCGATTCTTGCTTTTTCGTCATTCCGACGCACGCCGGAATCCAGGTTTCTTGGCCTTACTACAAGCGGAGGTCGCTAACAATGTCGACTAACGGGAGAAATCTGCCGCCCCTTAGAAAATCAGGTGATCGCTCGAACCTAACAACAATCTCAGAAAAATCTGCGACCTGTC
>DATLCH010000197.1:0-5955 GCA_035526465.1 Candidatus Limnocylindrales bacterium
GATCCGCAGATACTAGTTCTCGAACCTCGGGCGGCGCTTGCGGCTCTAACGACCGGCGACTTGGATTTTTATACGGCAACCGGGACGTCGACGCGTTCGGCGCTGCGCGGCGCGCCAGTGCGCGTACTCATGGTCGGGCTGAATCGGCCAGATCATGTGCTGGTGGTTTCAAAGGAAATCACCAGCATCGAGCAACTGCGTGGCAAAGTCATCGGCGGTTACACCGCCAACGCTACGGTGAATGTTTTGTTGACGGAAATGCTGCGCAAGAAGGGGCTCAAGAGCGACGAGTACAAAATTCTGAATATCGGCACGGCGCGCTTCGGCGCGTTGATCAGTGGCACGGTGCCGGCGGCATCTCTCAATGGTCTCGAGACTGTCAAAGCGCTGCGCATGGGTTACCGAGCGCTGGCGCGTGCCGCCGATGAGGTAGAGCTCGCGACCGGCGGGCTCGGCGCCTTTGTCGGCAGTATTCAAAGCAAGCGCGAGGTATTCCGCTCGGCCGTGCAGGCGACTTTGGAGAGCATTCGCATCGCCGCTACCCAGCGCGAACGGGTTTTACCGGTATTGATGAAGCAATTTTCTCTGACCCAGGATGATGTTGGCTTCATCTACGATATAGTGCAAAAAGGCTTTGCCTTGGATGGCAGGCCGACTCCGGGCAGTCAGAAGTTCGAGTTCGATCTGGCGCAGAAAGAGCTTGGCTTGAAAGAGCCGCCACGGCCCGAGCAAGTTTATGATTTCTCATTGCTCGATGAGATCGCCGCGGCTAAGAGATAGGAGTAGGGCTTTGGATTAATAGCGGGGAAAGCGCGTTAGAACCGGAGAATAACATGAAGCACAAATTAAAAGTTTATGGGTACGCAATCATAGCCGTTTTGACAGCAGTGACCGTAGCACCCTTTGCAACTGCACTGGCCAACGATCAAAGCACACTCGCGCATTTATTGCAGGCTCCCTATCGTACTCAAGCCAATGTCGTACGCGATGCTCACCGTCACCCGGTGGAAACACTGACGTTCTTTGGCGTCAAAGAAACCAGCACGGTAGTGGAAATTTTGCCGGGTAGCCGTGGCTACTATTTGGAAATACTTGCTCCTTACTTGAAGAACCGCGGCGTTTATATCGCCGCCAATCGCGACGAGTTGGCGGCGCCGCAATATCTTGCCGATCATCAGAAGTTTCTCGCGCGGCTCAAGGAAGACGCGGAGATTTTCGCCAAGGTAAAAGTCACCAAATTCAACGCCGACCGCCATGAAATCGCGCCGTCGGGTAGCGCCGACTTTGTTCTGACCTTTCGCAATTTGCACAATTGGATCGAGCGCAATGAGATCGATGGCGCGCTGCGGGCGTTTCACAAAGCCCTCAAACCGGGCGGGGTGTTGGGTGTGGTCGACCACCGGGGCCGCAACGACCTTTCCCAGGACGCGCAAATGAAATTCGGCTATGTCCGCGAAGACGTCGCAATAAAGTTAATGGAAAAAGCCGGCTTCAAACTGGCCGGAACTTCGCAGGTCAACAATAATCCAAAGGATACCAAAGATTATCCCGACGGTGTCTGGACCTTGCCGCCGAACTTGCGTTTGGGTGACAGAGATCGCGCGAAGTACCAGGCGATCGGCGAGAGCGATCGCTTCACGCACCGCTACGTAAAGCAATAACTGCAAAGCAGGCCAGGGAAATTCTGCAACGCTCCGAAGGGCGGCGGCTGATCCGTCACTGGTTTATCTACGGTCGCGCGCATGCGATACTTGGCGCGAATTATCGTCCAAGGAGAGCCATCCGTGCCGCCACATATTTTACGCATCGATTGCCCCGATCAACCTGGGTTGGTTAACAAGATCACCGGTGTCCTGTTCAATGCCGGGTATAATATTTTAAGCAATCAGGAATTTGTCGATCTCGATGCCAAGCATTTCTTCATGCGCACGGCTTTCGAGGGGCCGGCGCAACCGGAACGGGTGGTTTCTCACCTCCAACAGATCTTACCCGCAGAGTCGGTGGTTAAACTGGTCGAAGCGGCGCGCCAGCCGATTGTCATCCTGGCGACCACCGAAGCCCATTGTCTAGGCGATCTGCTGATCCGCCATTACTCCGGCGAACTGCCGGCGCAAATCAAAGCGGTGATTGCCAACCATGAGACCTTGGGCTCATTGGTCAAGCCATTTGCCATCCCGTTTCACTGCGTTAGTCACAAGGATCTCGAACGGCCCGAACACGAGAAAAAGGTGATGGAGGTAATCGATTCCTACGGGCCCGAGTACCTGGTGCTGGCCAAATACATGCGCATTCTTACGCCCACGTTCGTGGCACGTTATCGCAACCGCGTTGTCAATATTCACCATTCTTTTTTGCCGGCATTCATCGGCGCCAAACCGTATCATCAGGCCTATCAGCGCGGCGTCAAGATCATCGGCGCTACGGCTCACATCGTTACCGACGATCTCGACACGGGACCTATCATCGCGCAAAACGTCATTCCCGTGAACCACACCTACACTGCGGCAGCGATGGTTCAGGCCGGCAGGGACGCGGAAAAAATCGCTCTCGCTCGCGCGGTGCGGCTGATACTCGAAGAACGAGTGTTTCTCCATGGCAATCGCACGGTGGTTTTCGAATAGTTCCCAGAATCTCTACTGAACCTGCGCACGACTGGCGAATCGACGTCTGATAGTCCGTCGGTAGTGCAGCATTTCTTTCGCGACACAAAGTGAGCCCACTTGGCAGCACTCAGTTGCGGAAAAATCGCAGCTAAATCAAGGGCTCATACGCTATGGTTCGGCAACTTGATTTGACAATGCCAGGGCCATCCGATAAATCTTTTTGCATAAAATTTTTCATAACTTAGCTAGGAGGCCTACATGGCGAAGGATCTAAGGAGTTTCATTGCCGAGTGTGAACGGCAATTGCCCGGAGAGGTGATTCATATCACCAAGGAAGTCAATCCGGCGAATTACGATGTAACCGCAATCATCAAACATCTTGGCGCCCAGAAGAAGTTTCCAATCATTATTTTCGACAACCCGCTTAACTTGAACGGTAAAGTCGGCCCCATCAAGCTGACCATGAACTGCGAGATATCGCAGGGTAAAACGCAGATCGCCTTGGGCATGCCGCGCACGGCTACTCGCCCCGAAATGGCGGAAAAATGCCTGGAAATGGAAGAGCACCGGGTGCCGCCGACGATCATCAGCAAGAAGGACGCGCCCATCAAACAAAACACCATGGTCGGCGACAAAGTCGATCTCTACCAGATCCCGATCATGCGTCATCACGAAATGGACGGCGGTCCGTACATCGTCCTCTCGACCATCACCAAGGATCGCAAGTCGGGCATTTACAATCTGTCCTATCATCGGATGGAAGTGAAATCGAAAAACTCCACGGCGCTCTACGCTTCGCCGCGTCATCTGTGGAAGATTTTTAAAGACTACGAAGACAACAATATGGAAATGCCGGTGGCAACCGTACTTGGCCACCATCCGGCATTCCACATGGGCGCTTGCTATAGCGGCCCGTTCGAAGTCAGCGAGTATGACGTGATCGGCGGTTACATGGGCGAACCGCTGCGCTTGGTCGCATCGGAAACGTTCGGCGATGACTTGCTGATCCCGGCCGATGCCGAAGTAGTTATCGAGGGCGTGCTCAAACCAGGCGGCCGCGTTGTCGAAGGACCGTTCGGCGAAGCGCCGGGCTATCTTGGCCCGCAGCGCTACACCACCTGTGTGCACTACGAAGTGAAGGCCATTAACTACCGCAACGGCGCCATGTATCAGTCAGTCATCACGCCGGAAGGTGACAAACCCTGGATGGATCTGCCGCGCGAAGGCGCCTATCTACGGCGCTGCCGTGAGGCGGTTCCCGGCGTCACCGCCGTCTGTAAACAAGGCCGCCACGCGCATTACAATGTTTTCATCTCGATGAAGAAGATGTCGGAGGGCGATCCGGCGCGCGCCGCCGCCGCCGCGTTGACCTTCGACCACACTAAGAATGTTTTTGTGTTCGATGAGGATATCGATGTTTTCAATCCGACCGATATTCTTTGGGCGATCGCGACCCGGGTGCAGCCGCACCTGCAAGTCAATATTTTAAAGCCGCTGTTCCGCGGCAATTTCTTGGATCCGTCGCTGCGCGATGAGATCAAGACTTCTGGCATGATTGTCGATGCGACCAAACCGACCGATCGGCCGTTCTCGCCGGTGTCGAAATGTCCCGACGAAGCGATGGCGCGGATTAAGCTGGAAGACTACGTTCCCGGTGAAGTGTTGCAACATATCCCGATGGACCGGACGACCTACTGGGCGTAATGCAACCCCACCTTGTTCCTCCCGTGCACGGGGAGCGATTAAGAGGGATTCAGAGAATCCTAAGAGCTAAAATAGAGAGAGAGGTAAACCATGGGTCAGGCCGTTGAAATTACTTGTCCAGATTGTAAGAAAGTTTTCGTTGTAAACCCGCATATGCTCGGCTCCGGGATGAATTTTCATTGCCCTTACTGCGACAAATACTTCCCCGAGAAAGACAGCCCGAAAATCCGCAAATAACTTCGCTGCCAGGCCACGGTGACAAAATCATCGTGGCCTTTTTCATTTTTTACGCTCCTATCATGAAGACGATGCAAAATTTTAAAGTCGTCGGCACCAATGCGCATCGTGTCGATGCCGTCGAAAAGGTCAGCGGTAAAGCGATCTACACCAGCGACATTCAGCTGCCGGGCATGGCCCATGCGCGGATACTGCGCAGTCCGGTGGCGCATGCGAAATTGCTAAAAGTCGATGCATCGAAAGCCAAGGAAATGCCCGGTGTTATCGCGACCTTGACGCGCGACGATATCCAACGGTTCAACTTCAAATATGGCGCGACTTACAAGGACCAATCGATCGTCGCGGTCGACAAGGTCCGCTACGTCGGCGATCCGGTCGCTGCGGTACTGGCCGATACGCCGGAGATCGCCGAGCAGGCGCTGGAGTTGATCGAAGTCGAATATGAGGAGCTGCCCAAAGTCACCAATCTTGAAGAAGCCACGGCCGCAGGCGCTATTCAGGTGCACGAGGGGGGCGTGGCACGCGCCGAGCTGCGCGGTTCAACGTACGGCGCGCCGGAGCGCTTTAACGGCACCAACATTTGCTATTACCTGACCTTCGGGCGTGAAGACGTCGAAAAGGGCTTTGCCAAAGCAGATCATATATTCGAGGACACCTTCCGCTTTCAAAAGGTCCAGCACTATTCCCTCGAGGCGCACAACAACGTCGCTTACTTTGACGGCGAGAAGCTAACGGTCTGGGCGTCATGCCAGGATCCGTTTACGCTGCGCGATCATTTGTCGGGTATTTTTCGTCTGCCGTGCAACCGCATTCGCGTCATCGTGCCCTATGTCGGCGGTGGTTACGGCGGCAAGCTCTATGTGAAGGCGGAGCCGATCTCCGCCGCGTTGACCTGGATGACCCGGCGGCCGGTGAAACTGCAGCTGTCGATCAATGAAAGTTTTAAGACTGTCACGCGCCATCCAGCCAGAGTCACGGTCAAAACGGGTGTGAGTAAGGACGGCACGCTCGTCGCTCGTGAATGCCAGGTTTATATGGACACCGGCGCCTACGCCGATGCCGGGCCGCGGGTTACCCAGAAGGCCGGTTATCGCGCTTTGGGACCTTACAGAATTCCCTATGCCAAGGTGGAAGCACACGGCGTCTATACCAACACAGTGCCAGCAGGCGCATTCCGTGGCTTCGGAGCATTGCAAGTTACCTGGGCCTACGAGTCGCAGATGGACATGATTGCCGATCGCTTGGGTCTCGACCCGCTCGAGTTTCGCATCAAGAATTTATTGAAGAAGGGCGATCTCTACACGGTCGGAGACACGCCGGTGGACTGCGACATGGAAGAGGGACTTCGCAAGATAGCCGATGCGATAAAGTGGAGTGAAAAAAGCCCAACGCCCAATCGCGCCAAGGGAAT
>DATLCH010000202.1:0-4408 GCA_035526465.1 Candidatus Limnocylindrales bacterium
GGTCCCGAGTTGGGCACGCGTACGCCAAAAGAAATTTTGTTCATGGTTTGCTCCTACTCGCTCTCGGTGTTTGCGACCTTTTCGTACTTCAGGTGGCGGTTGTACCAGTCGACCACATTGGCGGCGACATCGTCGAAGTAGTCGTTGTAAATGCCGTAGTGGGTCGTCTTCTTATAAAGCACCAGCTTCTTGGGTTCGCCGGCCGCTTCATAAAGATCGAAAGACTGTTTTTCCGGCGTGACGGCGTCGCCTTCGACGGCGATGAAAAGCACGCCGCGCGGCGAAATTTTGTGCACGACATCGATGGGGCTGTATTCCAGGATTGCTTCGGCGCAGGCGAGCGGCATGGCATCGGGAATCTTATCGGCGACATCTTTCTTTATATTGGTAGTGACGCGCTCGGGGGTCTGCACCATGATGCCGCCTTCGCGAGCGCTGACGATGGCGCCTTTGCCGGTCGCAGCGCGCACTTTGCGGTCGGCTTCGATACTTTTCAAATAGTCGATCCACTCGTACTCGCGGCGCATGGAGTGGAGCCACTCCCGGCCGCTGCTGACGCCCAAGTAGCTGACGCAGCACTTGACCCGTGCATCGATGGCGGCGACGTAGACGGCGTTGCCGCCGCCGGTGCCGCCCGAGCCGTAGGTGGCGAGCCGGTCGGCATCGATCTCCGGGCGAGTCTCCATGAAACTGAGCGCGCTGCGAATGTCTTCCGCTTGCCATTTGGGCATGACCCAGCCGCGCTCGCTGCCCTCGCTATCGCCCCAGCCACGGTAATCGAAGCACAGACAGGCGTAACCGGCCGCGCACAGCTTTTCGAACATCATGATGTAGTGCTTGGCGTCTTTGAGGCCGAGGAAGCCAGGTCCCTGGACGATCCCCGCGTAGGGTTTGCCTTGTTCGCCATCCGGCAAATAGAGCACGCCGGAGAGCTTGTTGCCTTCAGAATAGAAACTAACCTTTTCGGTGCGCATTAGAGACCTCCAAAAGTATTCAAAAAGTCAAAACCGTTCAAATCGTTCAAAACGTTGTCGGATACGGACCGGACGTTTTGAACTGTTTGAACGGCTTGAACGATTTGAACCTTAATTATGCTCGAACCGCCGGCAGAACTTCTTGACCCAGATAATCGATCTGCTGATACCAGTCGGCGTAGCGGAAGCGCAGGTCGAACACGATGTGATTCAAGCCGGCTTCTTCGTAGCGCTTGGTGTCGCGGGCGACATCGGCGGGGGTGCCGGCCATCAGTAATCCTTCGATGTCCTCGACCGTGGAAAACGTGCCGGACTTCGGTCTCACCCAGGTCTTTTTACTCGGCGCGTTGCCTTCGTTGATCAAGCCCTTGGTGTTGACCTTGCTGAGCGCGACATCGCGATTCTTATCGATGCTGGTGATCGGGATCGCACCGGTGGTGACCATTGGCCGGCCGGCGATCTTGCACTGCTCTTCGAGGTATTTGTACATTTTGTTGAACGTCGCCGTCGGAATGCGCCCGGGCATCCAGCCGTCGCAGTAATCCGCCGCCCGGCGCACGGAAGCCGGCGTGCCGCCGCCGTACCAGATTGGAATCGGTTTTTTCGGCGTCGGTTTGAGCTCGACGTCTTTGAAATCGTAGTAATCGTCCTGGTAGCTGATCTTTTCGCCGGCCCAGAAGCGGCGGCACAGCTGGGCATTGATCTTCGCCATATTGGCGCGGTCCTGAAGCGTGACTTTTTTATAACCGGCGGCTTCGAATTCGTGAGGAAAAGTGCCCAAACCGAGACCCATGATGAGGTTCTCGCACATGGTGCTGAGGCCGGCCATGGACTGTGCCAAATGGATCGGATGGCGATGGGAGATGACAGTGCCGGTGCCGAGTGTGAGCTTTTTGCAAACGGTGGAGATCGCCGCAAGAACCAGCAAACCCTCGATGTGAGTGTTGTCTTCACCTTCCATGCCGTGGGGCTCGAAAACCAAGTGATCTCTAACCCAGACCGAGTCGAATCCATAGGCCTCAGCCTTCTTCGACCCCTCGATGCAAAGTTCGGTGGAACCGTATTCGCAAAAATGCGGCAGCAATAATCCAAATTTCAGCTTTGTCGCCATTCCTCTATCTCCTTGTGATCAATAATGTTTTGATTGTGAAGCAAAATTCTTATCACATTTTTTGCGGCAAAGTCTATGAGGCGAGCGGGGAGCACGCCGGCGGCAAATTAAGAACGTTTTTCGATCTCGCCGATCCGACCGGCTGTGAAATCCGAGGCTGCGTTTAGCCTTTGGTCAATGCCTTGATGAAACCGCTTTGCTCGATTTCACGTATCAGATCGGTGCGGATGAAGCTGTCATAATCGGTAGTACGCGCTTTGGGATCTTTGATCTGGTCAAGGACGGTTTTGACTTCCTCACCGGACGGCGTCGGCACCAGACGGAAATAACGCTGAGTAAACAGCTCGTAGGTTTCATCGAGCACGGCTGGCTCGTCCATCTTGGTATATTTTTTCAGTACGCGGACGGTGAAATCTTTGTTGCGCTTCAAGCTATGGGTCGACTCGATAATCGCTTTGAGAAAATTGATCACGACGGGGCGATGAGTTTTGATGTACGCTTCGGTGGTCATGTAGGAAAGGCCGGGATATTGAATGCCGAGATTGCCTAAATCCATCAGCTCTTTGAAGCCTAGGTGCTTGGCCTTGGTCAACGCCGGCGAGGACAACGCACCACCGTGAATCGCGCCACTCTGCATGGCCGCCAAAATTTCCGGCAGACCGCCCAATTGCAGGATGGCGACGTCTTTTTCCGGATCGAGATTGATCTTCTGCAAATATTTGCGCACGCCGAAATCGCTCAGCGCGCCGAAGCGGGTGACGCCAAGCTTTTTACCTTTTAGCTCCTGCGGCGAGCGCAGGTCGGGGTGGACCATCAAGCTTTGCGGCGTAGTATTGAGCAGCGTCGCGAACATGACGGTATCGGCGCCGCCGACCTTCGCCAAGATGCTGCCGGTGCCGGCGCCTTGAGTAATTTGCGTTTCGTTGGCGATGGTCGTCGACATGGCGCGCGGCCCGCCGCCGATGTAGATCAAACCGACATCGAGGCCATGTTTATTGAAAATCCCGGCATCCGCGGCGACCCAGGTCGACAACGAGGCCGCGCCGATGGACGAATAGCTGACGCGAATGCGCGTGAGATCTTTGCTCTGGGCAAAACTCAGCACCGGGATCGATAGGAAGCAAAACGCGACGGCAAAAAAACGCACAATTTGGCTCATGGTAAGCCCTCCACATGGGTCGTATATCACTCTTGTCGGCTGTCAAGCAAAGAAAGTTTCTATAGCCAAGATTCAGCATCAGTGGTGAAATTGGCGATCGCGCCTTGGGACTATAGCGATGGTGAACTCTGCGCGTAGCACGGTACGCAATCCCTCGTGTCCTCGGTAAATGTTGTGGTGTGATCCCCGCCGTGATAATTCGCACGATTGATACAGATTCGCCGCCGAAGTAAGTTCGCCTCAAATTAATGGAGGTAGTTTATGGCCGGTCCGCAGAAAGAGTTTGAAGTCCATCCTTACGTCCAGTTCATGACGGACAAGTACAGCCCTTACCAAAATTGGATCAAAAGCGAGGGCGTGCCGATCATCGGTGGTGAGTTCGTTCAGGACGTGCGCACGGAACCATTGGGCTACTGGCAGCGCAAGGACTGCAAGGGGGCGATCTGCACTTTTTCCGATCAGATGGTCGCCGACGGTTATATCTGCGAGATCGATGCGGGAAAAAGTTCCAAGCCGCAGCGCCAACTCTACGAAGAAATCATCACGGTGGCGGCCGGGCGCGGCGCAACCTCGGTATGGTACGACGGTACGGCCAAGCGCACGTTCGAATGGGAGCGTGGCAGCACGTTTGCGATCCCATTGAATTCTTGGCATCAGCATTTCAATGCCAGCGGCAGCGAACCGTGCCGGTACTTCGCGTTAACCAGCCAGCCGGTGGCTTTCGAGCTCTACCGCGATCCGGAATTTATCTACAACACCAACTATCAGTTCAAAGATCGCTTCGATCCCGGCGACGCCGAGTTTTTTTCCAAAGAGGGAAAGTATTTTACCGAATACTATGGCGGGATTTTGCATTCCAATTTTATTCCCGACATTCGCAAGATCAATCTGGTTGCGCGTGAAAAGCGCGGCAAAGGCACGCGCAATATGTACATCCACATGTCCGGCGGCTCCATGCTCGCGCATGTTTCCGAATTCCCGGTTGGCCGTTACAAGAAAGCGCACCGCCACGGTCCCGGCGCCCATGTGTTCCTGCTCGATTCCACCGGCTACACACTGATGTGGCAGGAAGGCAAAGAACCGCAGCGCTACGACTGGCACGAAGGCACGGTGATCTCGCCGCCCGCCGGCGCCTGGCACCAACATTACAACACCGGCAACCGG
>DATLCH010000299.1:0-4754 GCA_035526465.1 Candidatus Limnocylindrales bacterium
CAAACAGGTCTTTTTAAATCCTGACTGCCGCGCCAGCGACAGCTGCGATCTCAAGCGATTTACCTTGACCCACGTGGTCAATGAGATTTGGTTCAGCGACAACGCCGATCATCCGACATACAGCAACGGCGTGATCATGGAATATGAGACCGATTCCGTCGCTGCTCTGGAGAAATATGCCATCGTACAATTCAAAAAAGGCTGCGTGTTCGACACTTACAAGAATCAAGACGGCAAGATCCGGCGCAACGTCACGGATACGGTGGCGAGTTTCGGCGAAAAGATTCCCTTCTGTTTTCATCGATGGGTCATCGATTCACAGGACCGCGATCCAGCCTACAATAGCGATCCTGAGTTCGGCAGGTTTTATCTGTTGAGATGGAATACGCCTGGCTCCTACGATAACCGGACGCAAAAATATTACGGCGCCGAAAAACCGAAGACGCCCGTCGTCTACATGGCGGACTACCCTGCCGGCGCCTTTATCTCGCGCACCAGCGTCAGAAATGTCGCACTGCAGTTCAACACGTGCATCTTCAAAGCATCCCATGTTCCCTCGGAAACCAACAGAAACAACTTGGGATTTGCCCAGCCGCTCGGCTGCTTCGAATGGCGGAACGTTTATGTCTACGATTTTGCCAAGGCAAGATTCGACAGCGACTCAGCGGCTCTGGCCAGCTGGGAAGAGCCGTCCCCGACCGAGAACTACCGACGCTATGTCATTGTCACTGTGTTGATGGTTGTGGCATTCATCGGCTATTTGGGTTGGCGGAGACTTCGCTGACTTAAGCAGCTCGTATTGCGGTCAAATAATCACCGCTCAGATTCCGAGCGCAGCAATCATTCCTTCACCCCACTCGTTCGGGCGACATGCGTTTGTCGAAGTAGTAAAACCACGCTCTGGTCCCGGTCGGCCAAAGCCACCGACTTTCTTCTAATCATCGCGCAGCTTGCAGTTATTTCGCTCCTATTGCCGTGTGGCATATTGCTTGCTCGCCAATAGATCCAGGATCCATAAACGGAACCGGCCCGTGACGAAAGAAGGTGATGAAATCATGTATCGCTTCGAGTCAAAGACATGGTGATACGTTCAAGAACCGCTGACTCGGTGAGTACGCCGTGTCCACGGCATAACCATTCAGAAAGGGAGTTAGAATCATGAAACACTTCGGAACTCGGCTGTCCATGTTGTTTTTGGCGGGCTCTTTGGCCGGCAGCGCCATGGCAGCTAACAATGAAGTATCGGCAAATGCAGCGGCGGGCGAAACCTACTGTAACATGAAATTCCCGGCGGTGACCCAAAAGAGTCTGGCGAGCAGGCACCCACAACTAAAGAGCGCGCAGACAGGCGACGTCATCGACTATTCGGGTCCGTGCGACGCAAACCCGACTGGGAAGGATCAAGTTCAAGAACAGAAACGCGAAGAGTCCTTCATGTTTGGACGAGCGTACGAAGACGGCGATTAATCCGTATCGAAAGACTCCAGAGCGCGGCGAGAAACAATCTCGCCGCGCAATTCTACTCAACTTTAAACCCAATCATGCAAGGATATCCGTCGCCAATTTCGCGCCGAGAACTGAACGGGCGACGCGATGCATGAGTCGCGATGCCTTTTCGCCACACGCTGACGCAGTTGCGCCTCAGTCCGCCTATCCCTCGGGAACGTTGCGAGTGCGTCCATCGACTGCAGTTGCCGACCGCTGAGATGCTAGCGTGATCTGCATGAGGAACTAATAGTCCGATGTGGCGACTACCGATCCTGAATTTATGTTTCCTGCTGATCCTGATAACCATTCTTACGTTGCAGCATTCGGCCGCTGTCTTTGCACCCTTTGAGCGTTCAGATGGGTCCGGCGATCCGCCCCTTGGCGCCCATAGGGTTCGAGGGAATGCTTCTTCGGACAATGGCTTGTGGACTGCCCTCGATTATTTGAGTGAATTGGGGCAACGTTCACGGATAATCAAGGATTGGTATCTCGAGAATCGAACACCCTCCTGGGACAGGAGGCGCGCTGCGCCCGGGGTCGAAAACGATCTGCTCGAAGCGCGATTTCATGTCGCCAACGCCGCAGCGCTAAGCGCCGCGACTAGCGATCGGCACAGGACTACAACCGAACTCGACCGAGCTGACAAGTGCTTGCAAAAAGCTATGGGAGGCGTTGGCGAACATCTCCGGCCCTTCGTTAGCGCCGTTCGAGGCGAGTTGACGCAAGCCAAGCGAGAGTTAGATAGGGGCGATCCGGACACCGACACCAGAGATGAACAAATCAAAATCGATTTGGATGCTGTTCTCCAGGCGCTACACGGCCACTGACCGACAGCGATTTGATCTGCCGCAGGTGGGATCGACGCGCGGCAGAATCGATCATGCGAAATAACAACTCATCAATATCATCCGGGCGATTCGTAAAAATCCGTGCTACTGGCGCGTTTTATGGTTGTTAGGACAACCGGTTCCGGCGCCGCGTTCACTCAGGGCGAGGTCCACCGCTCCGAGCAATTGATCCGTAGTAAATGGCTTCGATAAAAGAATGATGCCCTTGGCCGTGGTATATGCGTGCAATGCCTGATCCGCAAAAGCCGAGGCTAAAATAACTCTTAGTTTCGGATGGTCCTGCAAAATCGCCTCGGCCAAATCAGCGCCGAGCACTAAGGGCATGCGTTAATCGATTATACAGAGATCGAAAGCATCGCCGGTCACCAACTCATAAGCGGCAATACCATCGGTGATAGAGACAGCACCGATACCAAAGTCCGCGAGTAATTCCACCAACAACCGGCCGAACACTTCATCGTCATCGATAATCAACACTCGCATCTCGACGCTCCTCCCATCGATGATCCAAGTGCAAGGTTGGTGCCGGACAAACGTTGGATGCGGTGATTGGATTGTGCCAGTTCGCCCTGGTTAGATCAGCGCGCGGACCGAGCACGAGGCCGATGAATTTCCCATCAGTCACTTTTCGTAACCGCTTCGATCTTATAGCGAGCAAACATTCGATAAAGCGAGCGTCGGTCAATGTTGAGCAGTCGGGCGGTCGCCGATATATTTCCGCCGGTTTGTCGGAGCACATGCAGCACATAGCGTCTTTTCACATCCTCAAGACTCGGAGTGTCGGGGAACAGAAATTCTTCACCCCCCGCCGGTGCAGGTGAAAGTCCCGACGTTTTTGGCTCTCTAATATCCCGGGGTAAATCCTCGGCCGTCAGTGATGGGCGGTAAGAGAGCGCAACAGCCTGCTCAATGGCGTTTTCAAGTTCGCGAATGTTTCCGGGCCATGCATAGGCGCAAAGAAGTGCCATGGCGTCATCGGATATCCGCGGAATCTGCTTGTTATTTTCCTCGCTATAGTGCGTGAGAAAGTGCTGCGCCAGCAGTGGGATATCGTCGCGCCGTTCACGCAACGGCGGCAAGTGAATCGCAACGACGTTCAAACGGTAATAAAGATCCTGGCGAAACTCACCGAGCCTGACCGCTTCAGGCAGGTTAAAATTAGTCGCGGCGACAACCCGGGCATCCACCGAAGTCCAATCCTTGCCGCCGACGCGGCGGACCTCATGTTCCTGAAGCACCCGCAGGAGCCGCGCCTGCAAGTTCGAACTGATGCCGCCGATTTCATCGAGGAAGCAGGTACCGCCCTGGGCGTCTTCGAACACTCCCTTCTTATCGGCAATCGCGCCGGTAAATGCGCCGCGTACATGGCCAAAAAGCTCGCTCTCGAGAAGTGATTCAGTCAACGCACCGCAGTCCACTGCGACAAAGGGTCGGTGAGCGCGTGGACTGTGCTCGTGAATTGCGCGCGCGATCATCTCCTTCCCAGTGCCGCTCTCTCCGAGGATCAGCACGGTGCTTTTCGCCGGTGCGACCCGTGCGACAATCTTATAAACTTCCAGCATTGCTGGAGTCTTGCCGATAATTTTACTGGCTTGTTGGCGCGGCGATAATAGCGGATTAAGTTCGCTCGCCGGATCGGCGGGGCCTGGCATGGAGCGCGAAGCCAATGCCCTTTCGACGGTTTTTCGCAGCTCCGCGAGATTCATTGGTTTGGAAATGAAATCGAACGCGCCCTCGTGAATCGCTTCCACGGCTGTTTCCATGGAGCCAAAGGCGGTCATTACGATCACCGGTAGACTGGGATACTTGTCGTGTACTATCCGCGTAACTTCCAAACCCGACGTACCGGGCATGCGCACGTCGACGATCAGCAAGTCATAGAGACGCTGCGCGAGGGATGCGATTGCCTGGTCACCCGAAGTCACCTTTTGCACATCATAGCCCCGGCCCTCCAAGGTCTCGGCAAAGAGCTGACAACTCACTTCGTCATCGTCAGCGATCAGAATCTGTGCGTTCATCTTGATTTTCTATTGGCGGCGTAGCGATTGCCGCAGCCGCACTCGGCAGGGACACGGTAATCGTCGTTCCCTCGCCCAGCCGACTTTCAACCCCGATGGACCCGCCATGAGCGTTGACAATTTCCTGACAGATGGCCAGACCTAGACCGGTTCCTTTATCTGGCGCCTTTGTTGTGACGAAAAGATCGAATACCTTGGGCAACATTTCCGGCGGTATGCCCACCCCGGTATCCACTAGCTTAATGACCACATAGTGTCCGTGATCCCCGACCCCCGCGCTTTCAAGGCTCGAAACCTCGACATGACCGCCGTGATCGCAGGCATCGATGGCGTTGTCCAATAAGTTGATCAGCACTCGTTGAATCGACGTACCATCGCCGTGAATAACCGGCGAGCCATC
>DATLCH010000306.1:0-3477 GCA_035526465.1 Candidatus Limnocylindrales bacterium
CGCGGAGGTGCCGGCGAACAGGGCGCCAAGCGGCATGAAGCCACGATCGAGCATGTAGAGACTTAGCACCCGGCCGCGCAGTTCGTCGGGCACGATCATTTGCAGCATAGTGGCGGTGCTGGCGAGAAAAAACATTTGAAAAATGCCGACGATGACCAGCGTCACCAGGGCGAGAGGAAACCAGGTGATCTGCGAGAAAACGGTGATCGCCGCGCCGAGCACGATGATGCTGCCGACTAAAAACCGTCCCTGCCGCTTAATCCGATTGCCCATCGAGGCGATGGTCAATATGGCGATAACCGCACCCACGCCTGGAGCCGCCATCAGCAGTCCCAATCCTTCCGGACCGATCTTGAGCACGTCTTTCTGAAACACCGGCATGAGAGTTTGATAAGGCACCGCGAAGATTCGTGGCACATAGGCCAACGTCATAAGCGCCAAAACCGCCGGCGTCGACCAGACATAGGCAAACCCTTCTTTGAGATTTGCCATGGCTGACGTGTGTCTGGCATCTGCACGCTGGGGCGGCACGCGCATACGATAGATCATTACCAGCACGCCGGCATAGGCGACCCCTTGGACGAAAAAATTTTCCGCGGCACCGAACCAAGCGATCAGCGCGCCGCCCAGCGCCGGTCCGAGCACTTTCATCATATTGAAGCCGCCGGAGTTGAGCGCCACGGCATTGGCGAGTTCCTCTTTGGGAACGGCGCTGGGAATCAAACTCATACGCACCGGCTCGGTGATCGTCCAGGCGACGCCGGTGATCAAAGTGAAAATAAAAATATGCGAGACATGCAAATACGGCGACGCCACCAAAGCGCCAAATAAAATCGCGGTGGCGATCAATACCCACTGAGTGCCGATTAAAAGTTTGCGGCGGTCCATGCGATCAGCCGCAACGCCTGCCATCGGGCCGGTGACCAGAAAGGGCAACGCGCGCAGACCATTGAGCGCACCGAGGAGAACGGAATTGCCGGTGAGATCGTAGAGCAGCCAGCCGAGTGTCACCTGCTGCACCCATTGGCCGGCGCTCATCATCACCGTGCCGGTCCACAAATAGCGAAAGTCTAAATGGCGCAGCGAAGCGAAAGTGCGGAAGCGGGCCGAAACGGGATTGTCAGTGATCGGTGCTGCAGTTGGTTCTATGACTTCTTCGTCCATTGGGCTCTAGGAAAGCATTGGCGTGCTGATACTTTCTTCTTTGTATCAAGATTCCGCCGCGGTTACGAACCGCGAAGCATCGGCGAGACAAATTTGAGTTTGCAACTGGATTCGAACATGTTACAAGGCAGCCGGTTTATCGATCTGACTCGATTCCCGTCATCGATGTGGATAAAGGAGTTGCGATGAAACACATTCGCTGGCTAGTGTTGATCGTTTTGTTGTTGCCATCGTCAGTCCCTGCCCAAGAGCGCGTCAAATTTCCGGTTGGGGTTTCGTCCAAAGTTCTCGGCTACGGCACTCTGTGGGCGGCTTGGCGGCGCGGATATTTCGAGCGCGAGGGGCTCGACGTCGATGTCGTACTCATGCGCGGGACTGCGCCGGCCGTGCAAGCCTTGATCGGTAACTCCATTTCTGCGGCGCTGCTCGCCAACGACGGACCTATCACGGCGGTGGAGCAGGGAGCGGATCTGGTGATGGTCGCCAGCGGCAGTAAGATTACTCATATGCTCATGGGCGCGAAGAATTATAAAACCTATGAAGACCTGCGCGGCGCTACCATCGGCTCTTCAACCTTAACCTCGGGCACAACTTTTGTGCTCCGTCGCGCCCTGAAGCTCAAGGGTTTGGAATATCCGCGCGATTACAAACTGCTCAGCGTCGGCGGCACCACCGAAGCATTCTTGGCGATGAATGCCGGCCAAACCGCCGCGTCGATGATGGCGGTACCTTATTCGTTCCGCGCGCAAGAAATGGGTTTCAACTTAATCGGTCGCATGGTCGACGTTTTTCCCAACTATCTGCTTTCCGCGTTCAGCGTGCGCCGGAGCTGGGCTGAGAAGAATCGGCCGGTGGTGGTGCGCTTCCTCAAGGCCGTCGTGCGGGCGAAGAAATGGTTCGAGCAGGACCGCAAGACCGCGATCGAATACTTGGCGAAAGAATTTCAGCTGACACCGGCGCTGGCAGAAAAGGGGCTGGATTATTATCTTCAAGCTCCCGCTTGGCATCCGGAATTGGAGATCGAAATGGATGGCCTTAAAACCGTCGTCGATATTTATGCCGAGCAAAATAATTTGAAAGGGCCGATTCCCAACGCCGAGAAGTATGTCGATCAGAGTTATTTGCGCCAGGCGTTAAAGGAGATTGGACTACGATGACCAGAGTTGATTTCAAATTATTACCGCGTCGGCGCCAGAACGCCGAGGGAACTTAACGTGAATATCGATCTGCATTCTCATTTTTTTCCGATTGACGCGTTGCAGGATCCCGGCAAATTCGCCAACCGCGCGCCTAAATTAATCGTGAAGGACGGTAAGCTGTCGGTGACTTCGCAGATCGGCGCGCGGCCGGGACTAACGGCAGGGGCTTACGATCCGGTGGCGCGCATCAAGGCGCTCGACGACATGAAGATCGACATGCAGGCAATCTCGCCGTCGCCGATCCTGTTATTTTATTGGGAAGATGCGGCGGTGGCGGCGCATTTTTCGCGCCGTCAGAATGAAGCGATTCAAGACGTCGTCAAAAAGCATCCGGACCGTTTTATCGGTTTCGGCAGCGTGCCGTTGCAAAGCGTTCCCGAGTCCATCGCCATTGCCAGGGAAGCCAAGAGCATGGGACTGAAGGGATTGGAGATTGGCAATGCGGTCGGGGACAAGCCGCTCGACGATCCGAGTTTCGAGCCATTCTTTCAAACCGCGCAGGAGCTGGAGCTTCTGCTATTCGTCCATCCGTTGGAAGGCGGGCTCGATGCCGACGACCCGTTATCTCCGATACTGGGCAATGTTTTGCAGTTTACCTTTCGTACCACGTTGATGATCGAGCGGCTGATCCTCAAGGGCTTATTCGAAAAATATCCCAATCTGCGCTTATGCCTCTCTCACGGCGGCGGCCTCTTGGCATTCAATATCGGGCGATTGGATCATTCCTATGGATTGCGCCCGGACTTACAGAAACAGTTGCCGTGCGCGCCTTCCGAGTACTTGAAGCGGATGTACTTCGACACCATCGTTCATTCGGTGACGGCACTGGACTATTTGATTCGAGTTGTCGGCGCCGACCGAGTGGTGATCGGTACGGATTATCCAATGGCGATGGGCGATGTCAATTCGGTGGATAAGGTTATGCAGCTGCAAATCAGCGAGACGGAGCGCCGCTCGATATTGGGTGGCAATGCTGTGCGCGAACTGAAGTTATGAATGAAGATCTTGAATGTTGCATGACAATTTACGCGTGTTTCCTGATGTTGTCCGTTTCACTTAAAGCGCATACAGGGTCCTAGGATTGTCGTCGAGAATCTTGCGCGCGAAGGACGGG
>DATLCH010000326.1:0-4286 GCA_035526465.1 Candidatus Limnocylindrales bacterium
GCGGTGGATTACCTGAAAAAACTGCCCCAAGTCGACGCCTCGCGCATCGCCATTATCGGCGTGTGCCAGACGGGCCGCCAGCCGGTTTTGCTGGCCGCCAAGCGTAACGATATCGCCGGTGCCGTGGTCCTCTATGGCGCCATCGGCGGGCGAGAGTGGCAAGCCAGCGATTCGCGGCCAACGCCGATCGAGGATTTAATCGCCGAAGTCAGCTGTCCGGTGTTGGGAATTTTTGGTGAGGCGGATCACATCATATCGGTCGACGACGTCGCGCGCTTCCGCAATTGTTTGGAGAAAGCGAAAAAGAGCTGTCATATTCGGATTTACCGCGACGCACCCCATGGTTGGCTTAACGACACGATGCCCGGCCGCTACCGTAAGGAGGCCGCCAACGACGCTTGGAAGCTGATGATCGGGTTTCTCAAGAAGTGCTTTGCCGGGGCATGGGATTCCCAGCGTATCTCTTGCACGTATGAAAGTGACTACGCCGCGGCGTATGACTTCAAAAACAATGTGCGTATGGAATAGCAAGCGACGGGAGAGAATTGCCGCCAATGAAAACCGAAAAAACTTTCCGGCAGTTCGCGTTGCTGGTTTGTCTCGTGGGATCGGTTGCGATCGGTCCCTGGCCGGCATCAGCCGAACGAGTCTCGATAGCGACGCCGAGCCGAGGGCTGTTCGAGTTTCCCGTCGTGGTCGCCATGCGCAAAGGGTTTTACAAGGCTGAAGGCATCGATGTAGACAAGGTGCAGATGCAGCCGACGTTGGGCGTTCAGGCGCTGGTTGCCGGCGACGTCGATTATTTGTTGGCGTGGGGCTCGGCATTGCGCGCGGCAGTTACCGGTGTGCCGATTAAAAACGTCGTCGGCATCGCCGGCCGGCCGTTGCATGTATTAATCGCCCGCGCCGGCATTCAAAATCCTAAAGAACTGCGCAACAAGGTCATCGGTGTCGACTCGGTGGCGGGCACGGTTGATTACCTGTCGCGAGTCGCGGTGCGTCACTTTGGCATGGAGCCGGACAAGGATGTGAAAATCATCGTCACCGGCGAGAGCCCGACGCGTCTGGCCGCCCTGCGCAGCGGCGCCATCGACGCAACTCCCATCGATGTTGCGTTTGCAGTGAAAGCCGAAGACGAAGGTTTTCGCCGCATGGTCTACCTCGGCGATCTTATAGAATTGCCTCTTTCGGGAATGGCCGTCACCGATCACAAACTGCAAACTCAACGCGATCAAGTACGTCGCATGGTGCGAGCGACGGTGCGCGGCACGCGTTCTTTCAAACAAAACCGCACCGAGACGGTGCAGATGCTCGCCGACTATCTGCGCATCACACCGGCACAAGCCGCCAAAGCGTACGACACCTCGCTCAACTCCTTCTCGGACGACGGCATGATCTCCGACAAGGGCGTTCTCCTCGACGTCCAACTCACCAAAGAGCGGCTCAAGATGACCAAGGATGTTCCGTTGAGTCAGTTGGTGGATTGGAGTTTGGTGAGAGAAATTAAGTGACGCAAGTGAATCAACTCACGCAAATGGCCGGGTGAGAAATCGTCTGCAAACGATTCGTAAAAATATAGAGCAACTACGCTAGAGTTCGACCGGCCTAATTCTACCGGTTTCGGTGTGCACCAACCTCCAGCACGCCTGTTCAGCCTGCTTGCTGATCCTGGCTCTGCGACATCGCCCCGGAGTAAAGTTACAATTTTGCGGCAGCGGATTCTCATAGGAGCATTTACGATTTTCAAAGGCGCGATGTTGAACCGATTCGTAGCCGAACGTGAATCGTATTGTCTCGACAGTTCCGGCTGTCTAAGCTGTTTCTATGCAGCACTCGGCCGAATGCTTAGCTCCTGACAGGCTGTTTTCGCCCAATAGCGAGCTTTGGCGCGTCGATCGTGAGATGGCATTGTTGATGGCCGGCGGCCGCGCACTGCTGATGCAACTCGCCCATCCGATGGTTGCCGGCGGGGTGGCTCAGCACAGCGACTTTAAAGCTGATCCTCTCGGCCGATTACAACGAACCATGAATGCCATGTGGACGATTGGCTTCGACGAACGGAGCCGAGCCGAGGCTGCACTGCAGCGTGTTAACCGTATCCATGAAGGGGTTCGCGGCATTGTGCCTGCGAGCGAGCCGGGATTACCTGCAAGAGAATACTTCGCGCTTGATCAAGAGTTGCTGCTATGGGTACACGCCACGCTGATCGATTCCGCACTGGCGGCTTACCAGGCGTTTGTCGCGCCCCTGAGCACTGCAGCCAAGCGCCGTTATTACGACGATTCAAAGCGGCTTGCCGAGCTCTTCAAAATACGCCGGGAGATTGTTCCCGCGTCCCTGTCGGAATTCGAAGCCTACATGCGGCGGATGGTTGCCGGCGGAGAAATAACCGTCGGTCCAACGGCGCGGATACTGGCCCGGGACATTCTCTATCCGCGGCCCTGGCTGCTGCGACCGGCGGGGCCACTGTTTCGCCTGGTGAGTGCGGGTTTGTTGCCCCGTGAATTGCGCCGTGGGTACGGTTTTACATGGAACGAGCGGCGCGAACGGCGCCTTCGCCTGTTCACTCGCGTGGTCCGGCGATTTTTACCGCTGCTTCCGGCGCCGCTGCGCATCGTACCGCAGGCGCGTCGGGCGGAACGGGAAATACACCGCTTAGCTCGGTAAACCGGCGTGCATGGAGTAAATTCAATTGGCTCGCCGCTATGGCGAGATTCCCCATGACGCATGATGCGCAATCGTCGCGTGGCAAAGCGAAGGTTGATTTCCTCGGCCGGTTGCCTACCATGTCTACAAATTCTTCGCGGCTCGAAAGCAGCGACTACTTCATTCGGCGCACGATTCGCTTGAAGCTTCCTCGGTCATTTTACCAACAATCGACTCTCGTGGTTGCCAAGCAATTGCTCGGGAAATTTCTTGTCCATCGGCATGTGACAGGCACATTGATCGGCCGGATCGTCGAGACAGAAGCCTATCTTGGCCCACACGATCTTGCCTGTCATGCGGCTAAGGGAAGAACCAGGCGGACCGAGGTGATGTTTGGCGCGGCCGGTCACGCCTATGTTTACTTTATCTACGGCTTCTACAACATGCTCAATCTGGTCACCGAGGCAAAGGGTTATCCCGCGGCGGTATTGATCCGCGCGCTGGAACCGATTTACGGCCTCGAACAGATGAAACACAACCGCAAAACCGACGTGGTCGCTAAACTCGCCAGCGGTCCGGGTAAACTTTGCCAGGCGTTTGCCATCGACCGTTCGCTCAATGGCGAGGATCTCTGTGGTAAGGTACTTTATCTCGAAGACCGCGGTGAAGCGACGCCCGAGTTCGACGCCACCCCGCGCATCGGTGTCGATTATGCCGGCAAGTGGAAGGATGAGCTGTTACGGTTTTCGGTGCGCGACAGCAAGTTTGTTTCGAAGCGCTGATGCTAAACTTTTTGGCTTAGCGAAGCGACTTGCACAATGTAGAATGACAACTGCGGATTTCAGCCTAGTAAATGGAACAACGAGTCATCGCAGAGGTTAATCGTCGCCTTGCGTCATTAGAACAATCCGAAGACATGGCGATCCTTCTGTCTGTCGAGTCCGGCAGCCGGGCTTGGGGATTTGAGTCCACCGATTCGGATTATGACGTCAGATTTATCTATATCAGGCGGCCTGATGCTTACTTGTCCATCGACCTCGAAACTCATCCAGATGTGATCGAGCAGCCCATCGTCGATGACATCGATATTAGCGGTTGGGACATTCGTAAGGCGCTGAAGTTGTTTCAAAAGTCGAATCCACCATTGCTCGAATGGCTGCAATCACCGCTGATCTATATCGAGCGTCATTCCTTCGCGGCAAAGTTGCGCGCTTTGTTGCCTGATTTTTATTCGCCGCGCAACTGTTTTCACCACTACTTTCACATGGCACGGGGCAATTTCCGCGAATATTTACGAGGCGATACCGTCCGGCGCAAAAAATATTTTTACGTACTACGACCGCTATTAGCGTTGCGCTGGCTAGAGCTTGACCTGGGACCGGTACCGATGGAGTTTCTCAAGTTAGTGGATCGAACCATTACCGATACACCGCTGCGTCAAGCCATTGACGATTTGGTTATAGCCAAGCGCGCCGGAGTAGAGATGGATGATGGACCACCCATATCGATTATTAGTGACTTTATCGAACGGGAGATGCCACGTTTGAAAGCCTCGCTGCCAATATGCCAAAACAAGTCACTTCGATTACGGCATTGAATCAGCTGTTTCGCGCGACTTTGGACGAAGTCTGGCATGGCTA
>DATLCH010000332.1:0-7176 GCA_035526465.1 Candidatus Limnocylindrales bacterium
AATGCGGAGAAAATCCGCTCGCTCGGCGTCATTCCAAAAACGTTGGCTCGCGCCGGCGCGGTGAGCGAAGAGACGGCTTTAGAAATGTCCCACGGCATCCGCCAGCGCACCGGTGCGGATATCGGATTGAGTGTTACCGGAGTTGCCGGCCCTTCCGGCGGGAGCTCCGAGAAGCCAGTCGGCACCGTCTGGGTGAGTATTTGCCAGGACCAATTCCATCAAGCAAAACTCCTCGATTTAATAGTTCTCACCGACCGTGAACGGATCATTCAAGGCACCGCCCAAGCGGCATTGAACTGGCTGCGCCAACGGCTTTTGCAAAAATACTAGCGTGATCCGCGTCTTTATCGCCATCGAAATCTCGCCAGGAACGATTGACCGCATCGCCTCCGCTGTGGCCGACTTTAAACCTAAGTTGCCGGAGGTTCGCTGGACGGCCCCGGCGAATTTTCATCTGACTGTAAAATTTATCGGTGATATCGAAACGCAGCGGGCTGATGCCATTGCTGAGGCCTTGGATCCCATCATAACCCTCTTTCCGCGTTGCACCATAAATGCTAAAGGTCTAGGGGTATTTCCGGGGTTGCGACAGCCGAGAATTTTATGGGTCGGCTTCATCGGAGATGAGCTGACGCAGTTGGCGGAGCGCGTAAACACAGCCTTGTTACCTCTCGGATTTGCCGGTGAAACGAGAGGTTTTGCACCGCATCTGACCATCGGCCGCTGGCGCCAACCCGACCGCCGAACGGCTAATCTCAGAGAAGAAATAGCACGCTGGCGCGATCACGACTTTGGCGCAACACTTGTCGATCGTCTGATCTTGTTTCAAAGCGTGCTCAAGCCCACAGGCGCAGCGCATTCGCAACTAAAGGTTTTCAAGTTGAACGACCAGGCAGATTGATTAGGAGGCAGGCAATGGATGTGAATCGTGAAAAGGCAATCGACCTCGCAGTAAGTCAGATCGAGAAACAGTTCGGCAAGGGCGCAATCATGAAGCTCGGCGAGGGCGGCATTGTCAAAGACGTGCAGACCATTTCGACCGGTTCCCTGGGACTCGACATCGCGCTCGGCATCGGCGGCGTACCGTGCGGTCGGGTAATCGAGATCTACGGGCCTGAGTCCTCCGGCAAAACCACCCTGGCGCTACAAATCGTTGCCGAAGCGCAAAAGAGCGGCGGCATGGGCGCGTATATCGACGCCGAACATGCGCTGGATCTGGGCTACGCCCAGAAACTCGGCGTCAAGACCGATGACTTGCTCGTTTCGCAACCGGATCACGGCGAGCAGGCGTTGGAAATCGCCGAGACTTTGGTGCGCAGTGGCGCCATTGATGTCCTGGTCATCGACTCGGTGGCGGCGCTTGTGCCCAAAGCCGAAATCGAAGGCGAGATGGGCGACTCGCACATGGGATTACAAGCACGCCTCATGTCGCAAGCTTTGCGCAAATTGACCGGCACCATCGCTCGTTCGCACACTGTAGTGATTTTCATTAACCAGATCCGCATGAAGATCGGCGTCATGTTTGGCAACCCGGAGACCACCACCGGCGGCAACGCGCTCAAGTTCTACGCCTCAGTGCGCATGGATATCCGGCGCATTGGCGCGCTGAAAGATGGCGATAATATTATCGGCGGCCGCACCCGTGTCAAAGTCGTCAAGAACAAAATGGCGCCGCCGTTTAAAGAAGCTGAATTTGACATTCTTTACGGCACCGGGATTTCTCGCGATGGCGAGATCGTTGATATCGGCAGTGAGATGGGCGTCATCGAGAAGAGCGGCGCGTGGTATTCCCATGCCGGCGAGCGCATCGGTCAAGGCCGGGAACAGGCCAAGCAGTTTCTCAAGGATCATCCGGAGACAGCGCAAAACATTATGACCAAGATCATGGATAAATACGGTTTGAAAGCGCACGATGCGGAGGCCTTGGTCGAACCTGCCGCGGCGGATAAAAAGAGCAAAAGCAAGTAACTTTGAAGAAGTCGGATAGACGCTGAAAAGATCGAAAACCAGCGCTGCGGCCGTCGACTCGCCCGAACAGGCACTGCAATCAGCTTTACGCTACTTGAGCTTTCGACCGCGCAGTGAGTTGGAAGTCAAAAATTACCTGCGCCAGAAAGAGTTCGAGCCGCAAGTTATCGCCGTCGTGATCGCCAAGCTCCAATCACTCGGCTATCTCGACGATTTATCCTTCGCCCAGATCTGGGCGCGTTCCCGCCTGGAGAGCCGCGGCTATGGTCCGAGACGGGTCGAGCAGGAGCTTCGCCTCAAGGGTATCGGTGCCAAAGTGATTCAGGAAGCCGTGCAACAGAGTTTGCAGCAGGTGGCCGAACAGGAAAGCGCCAGTAAAGTTTTAACCAAAAGGTTCGGCGGCACATACCTGGAAGACGCCAAAGTGCAGCGCCGTGCTGTGGCGCTGCTGCAACGGCGCGGCTTCAGCAGCAAAGTGATTTTTAACCTGGTAAAATATCGTATCGACGATGAGTAGAAGGCTATGATTACCGCTAACGACATCCGCAAATCTTTTTTGGACTATTTCGCTAAACAAGGCCACACCGCCGTGCGCAGTTCATCGTTGGTACCCGATAAAGATCCGACGCTGCTATTCACCAACGCCGGCATGGTGCAGTTCAAGAACGTCTTCTTAGGGCAACAACGCTTGCCCTATGTGCGCGCCGCCAGCGCGCAAAAATGTTTGCGCATCAGCGGCAAACATAACGACCTGGAAGTCGTCGGCCGCGACACGTATCACCACACACTATTCGAAATGCTCGGCAACTGGTCGTTCGGCGACTATTACAAACCGGAGGCCATCGAGTGGGCTTGGGAGCTTCTAACCAAAGAGTGGGGTCTGCACAAGGACAAACTCTACGCCACAGTTTATTTGAATGATGACGAGGCCGAGCAGCTCTGGTTCAAGATCAGCGGACTACCGCGCGAGCGGGTGGCGCGCTTCGGTGATAAAGAAAACTTTTGGGAAATGGGCGAAACCGGCCCGTGCGGGCCATGCAGTGAAATTCATCTCGACCGCGGCCCGGCGGCTTGCGACATGTCCGGCGTTGCCGGCCATGAATGTAGAGTCAATGGCGATTGCGCTCGCTACATCGAGCTGTGGAATTTGGTCTTCATCCAATTCAACCGCGCCGAAGATCGCAGTCTGTCGGAACTGCCGGCCAAACATGTCGACACCGGCATGGGCATGGAACGCATTACCGCGGTGCTGCAAAACGTACTGTCCAATTACGACATTGATATAATGCGCGCGCTTACCGCCACCACGGAGAGGCTCACCGGCAAGAAGTATGGCGTCGACCCAATTGCGGATATCTCATACCGGGTCATCGACGATCACTCTCGTGCTGTCAGCTTCTTGATCGCCGACGGCGTCATGCCGAGCAATGAAGGACGGGGGTATGTGCTGCGCCGTCTATTAAGGCGCGCTGCGCGCCATGGTCGCTTAATTGGACTGAAAGAACCGTTCCTCCATGAAGTCGCAAAAACCGTCACGGCGGTCATGGGCGACGCCTATCCGGAACTGAAACAGGAAGAGGCGCGAATCCGCGAGGTCATTCGTATCGAGGAGGAACGCTTCGGCGAGACTCTCGACCGCGGCCTGATTTTACTGGACAACGCCACAGCGCAATTGAAAGCGGAAAAAAAACACCAGCTGTCCGGCGAGGTCGCTTTCCGCTTATACGACACCTACGGTTTTCCACTTGATCTTACCGAGGATATTCTGCGCGCCGACAACATCGAAGTCGACCAGAAAAGCTTCACCGAACTCATGGAAGCGCAACGCAGCCGCGGCCGCGAAGCGCGCGAAGCGGTCACCATGGAATCGAAAATCCAACTCGATGGCCAGGTCCGTTTCATTGGCTATGACCGTCTTGACGGCCAATCGTCCGTCATCGGTATATTCGGCAATTCCGGCACCAAGCATGAAGCGGTGCAAGGCGAGGAAATCGAAATTGTCACCGGCGAGACGCCCTTCTATGGCGAATCCGGCGGTCAAGTCGGCGACCGTGGTATCATCACAACCGCCCGCGGCGACGTCGTCGAAATCGTCGATACCCAACATCCAACGCCGCAGTTGACCTCCCACCGCGGCAGAGTGAAGAAAGGCCGCATTCAAGTAGGCGACCAGGTGGCGCTCAACGTCGATGTCAGACATCGCCGCAAAATAATGCTTAACCATTCGGCGACTCATATTCTCCACGCGATGCTGCGAAAAGAATTGGGGCAGCACGTGCGCCAAGCCGGCTCGCTGGTGACTCCTGAGCGGCTCCGCTTCGACTTCAGTCATACCGGCGTAATCGCGGACGACAAACTGGCCGCGATCGAAGCGCAAGTAAACCAACGCGTCCGCGAAGACGCCAGCGTATCAATCCGGGAACTGACCTATGACGATGCCGTTCGCCAAGGCGCCCTGGCGTTCTTCGGCGACAAATATGGCGACCGTGTACGCGTGGTCAAGATTGGTGATTTTTCCACCGAGCTATGCGGTGGCACGCACATCCGTGCATCCGGAGAGATCGGTTTGTTCAAACTCAACTTCGAAGGCGGCGTCGCCGCCGGCGTACGGCGCATCGAAGCCTTTACCGGCGAGGGTGCGCTGGAATTGATCAACAGCTACGAGTCACGCCTTAAGGAGATCGGTGCGCTCATTCGCGGCAACCCCGACGATGCAGTGGATAAGCTAAAAAAGCTGCTTGAGCGCCAGAAGGAATTGGAAAAAGAGATCGCCAAACTGCAGGGCGAATTGGAAAAAGATCGCATCCCTGATTTGATCGCGCAAAAGCAGGTCATTGGCAGTGCCAATGCTTTAATCGCTCCGGTCAACGGAGTTGACGGGAAACAACTCCGGGAGATCGCGGATCAGCTTAAATTTAAACTGGGTTCCGGGATAGTGATTCTAGCCAGCGCCATTGACGGTAACGTCAATCTAGTCGCCTCGGTCAGCAAAGAGCTGACCAAACAATTTCACGCCGGCAATATTGTCAAAGAGCTGGCCGCGATGGTCGGCGGCGGCGGCGGCGGCCGACCGGACTTCGCTCAGGCCGGCGGTAAGGAGCCGGACAAGATCCCGGCAGCGCTCAGACGCGCCGAGGAGATCATAAAGCAGGCGTCATGAAGCGCGAATGGTTGGCAATCTGGCGCTTACCGCCAAGACATGCAGTTTGCCGAATTATGAACTCGTGCCAAGGAGCGAGGATCGAATCCTAGCGTGATCACAATTCATACCAAGACGATCAGCGAGTCTACCAGCGGTTTCTGCGACATCATCGACATCACCGAAAAATTCACAGAACAAATCGCCGCCACGCGCATGCGCAGTGGCACTGCCACTCTTTTCGTCAGCGGGTCCACGGCGGCGCTAACGACCATTGAACATGAAGCGGGTCTAGTCGACGATCTAAAGGAGTTTTTAGAGAGATTTATTCCCTCCGACCGCCGCTATCACCATGACGATCGTTGGGGTGACGACAACGGCTTTTCCCATTTGCGCGCAACGCTCTTCGGGCCGTCGCTGGCAATCCCGATCCTTGACGGCAAGCCGTGTCTCGGCACCTGGCAACAAATTGTCCTGCTGGACTTCGATAATCGCCCACGCAGCCGCGAGATCATCGTCCAACTCATAGGAGAATACGAGTGAAAGACGAAAAAAAGCAGATCGCCGGTCACGTCGAGGAAATTGGCGTCAACCAAATTGAGTTCCACGATCCACGCCTGTTCCGCGATTTGTTGGGCCAGCACGACCAGCATGTCAAAATTCTCCAGAACACATTGCAACTTAAAATCCGCGTGCGCGGCTCAGCGATGGAGATCGAAGGCGACCCGCTGCAAGTCGAATTGGCGAGCCAAATTATACGCCAGCTCTACAGTTTACTCGAAAAGGGCTACCCGGTTTATGCCAGCGATGTCGACTACGCGATCCGCATCTTGAGCGGCGACAACCGCGCCAAGCTGCAAGACATCTTTCTCGACACGATCTATATTTCGGCGCACAAGCGCACAATCACGCCGAAAAGTATCGCCCAAAAAGCTTATATCGACGCCATTCGCCGTTACGACATTGTCTTTGGCATCGGCCCGGCGGGTACCGGTAAGACGTATCTCGCCATGGCGATGGCCGTGGCGGAATTGATGAAGAACAATTACGTGAGAATTATTCTCACTCGCCCGGCAGTCGAGGCCGGCGAGAAATTAGGCTTCCTGCCGGGTGACCTGGCAGAAAAGGTCAATCCCTACCTGCGGCCGCTCTATGATGCGCTCCACGACATGGTCGATTTCGATCGTGCGCGCAAAATGGTCGAGCGCGGGACCATCGAAGTCGCGCCGCTGGCGTTTATGCGCGGCCGAACGCTCAACGACTCCTTTGTGATACTCGACGAGGCGCAGAACACCACGCCGGAGCAAATGAAGATGTTTTTGACACGCTTGGGCTACGGCTCCAAAGCGGTGATCACCGGCGATGCGACTCAGATCGATTTACCGGCCGGGAAGGCATCCGGACTCAAGGAAGCTGCGCGCATTCTGCGCGGCGTCCATGGCATCCGCTTCGTGACGTTTACTGAAAAAGACGTGGCTCGGCACCACTTGGTGCAAGAGATCATCGCCGCCTATGAGCGCGATGACAATCAGAATAATGCTCGCGATCTAGTAGAACAAGCCTGAGTGCGCCGTTGAACGGCCAAATCGCAGCGTAGTCGCTTCTTACTGAACCGCTTCGAGAGCGATTTTTAGCTGGACGGTCTTATCGTTTCGCAATACCGTGACATTCACGAAGTCGCCGACTTTGTGAGTTTCGAGTGCAAGAAACAAGTCATTGGGCGAGTCGATTTTTCTGCCATCGATGGCGGTGATAATGTCGCCCAGTCGAACGCGCCCGGTGTTGTCACGGCGCGTTGGTTGGAAACCCGCTTTCGCCGCGGCGCTGCCCCGCGCGACATCAATTATCAATACTCCGCTCACGCCCAAGCGCTCGGCGATCTGTTCATCGGCGACTTGAATTCCCAAGCCTGGCCGTGTGACCTTGCCGGAGCGAATCAGCTCGGTGGCGATGCGGTTCACCGTATCGACAGGGATTGCGAAACCGATCCCAGCCGACGTACCCGACGGACTGTAAATCGCCGTGTTGACACCAATCAAGCGGCCGGCGCTGTCGAGCAAGGGGCCGCC
>DATLCH010000236.1:0-6775 GCA_035526465.1 Candidatus Limnocylindrales bacterium
AACGTCATCGCCGTAATGAATGCTGGTGTGATTGTTCAGGAGGGCGCACCGCGGGATATCTATTTGCAACCGAAAACCCAATTTGTCGCCAACTTTATCGGTTCGACCAATCAGATGGATGGCCAGGTGAGCAAACTGGAAGGAGACGGCACCGCGACGGTTCGCACTGACGACGGCGAGATATCTTGCGGTATCCTCGACGGCTTGACTGCGGGCAGCAAGGTGGTTGTGGTGGTGCGGCCTGAGAGCCTCAATCTTCATCTGCAAAAGCCAGCCAATTTGGCAAATGTTATTGAAGGCAAAATCGGCGCTGCGATGTTTTTGGGTGAATACGTCGACTGCACCATCGAGCTTGGCAAGAACATTTTGCAGACTCATCAGCGCTACACATTGCAAGTCCGCCGAGGCGATCCGGTCTGGCTTGAACTGCCCGCCGCCGAGTGCATGGCCCTGCCGGCCAATCGCTAATCGATGCTTCGGCAATCTCCTCATCATTGTTCCGCTGTCAAATCGTTCTATCGAGACGTTGAATCCCAATACTAAAATTCTATGCGCCGGCGATCGGCTCAGGAAGATTAATCTATCGATGCTTAACAAATTGCTGACTCTAATCGCGTCGACGGCATTGTTTTTCGCTGCTGTGAATACGAATTTGGGCGCTCAGGAAAAGATCAAGGTGGTGTACAGCTCGGCGGATGCGACGAATTTCGTCTGGTATGCCGCCCAGGATGGCGGCTTTTATAAAAAGCATGGTTTGGAAGTGGAGCTGATCTTCGTGCCGAGTTCGACCACGGCAGTCTCCAGCATGATCGCCGGCGATATTCAGATCGGCAATAATTCCGGGGGCACGGTAGCGAGCGCGGTGGTCAGTGGCGCCAATCTGGTGCTGACGGGTTGTTACATCAACACGCTACCGTATGAGTTAGTGGTCCATGAATCGATCAAATCGGCCGATGAGTTGCGCGGCAAGAGCATCGGCATCAGCCGCGTTGGCAGCGCCTCGGATTCGGCGGCGCGGGTATTGATCAAGGGGCTTGGTCTCGAGCCGGTGAAGGACGTGCCGATCCTCCAGGTTGGCGGCACGGCCGAGCGCGCCGCAGCGTTTCGCGGCGGACGCATCGTCGGTTTTCCTTCGCCTCCAGGTGTTATCCATTTGGCGCAAGGCATGCCGCATCGGATCCTTATCAGCACGGCGGACTTTCAGAAGCGCTACGAGTTCCCGTTCATCTGCTCGTCGACCACCAAAACCTTTCTTGCCGCTCGCCGCGACACCGTGCGCCGGGTGACCATGGCGCTGATCGAAGCGACACAATTTCTGAAGACCCGCAAGGAAGAGAGCAAACGGTTTATCGGTAAGTTCGCGCGCCAGAATAATCCAAGATATTTGGAAGATTCCTACAATGCCATGGCCAAGCTCCATGACCGCATACCCGTGGTCGGGCGCGTCGGCGCAGAGGAGCAAATTAAAGAATCGCTAAGTCGCAAGCCCGGCGCCACGATGAAGGCCGAGGACTGGATCGATGACAGTATCGTGCGCGAGCTCGACAAGAGCGGTTTCATCGACAAAGTCTACGGTCAGAAATAATGCTAAGCAGCTTCGAGTTGCTCTTTATCGCTAAGAAAATCCCCCTCAATCCCCCTTTTTCAAAAGGGGACGGTGTTGGACGTGGAGTTTGGTTTTTCCCCCTCTTTGGAAAAGAGGGGTTAGGGGAGATTTTCGTTTGCGGTAATCAGCTCCAAATCACCCCATGATCGTCGCCGTAGTGCTATCCGCCGGTGAATCGAGCCGCATGGGCCGCCCTAAGGCGTTGTTGCCGATCGAGGGCGAGACTTTTATCGAACGGATTGTCAGCGCACTTAAACAAGGCGGTATCGAACGCACCCTTGTGGTCTTGGGATTCAATGCCGAGGACTTGCAGCGTAAGATCGCTCATCTGCCTGTCGAAATTCTGCTCAATCCCAACTACAAACTCGGACAACTGTCATCGCTGCAGGTGGCAATTCGTCACCTAGATGCGGATCAGAATTGCGAAGGCATGATGGTTCACCTGGTCGATCATCCATACATCGATTCAAAACTGGTCAGTCTCATGCTGCAGCGCTTTGAATCATCGAAGAGCCCGATCGTTGTGCCGCGCCACCACGGCAAACGGGGCCATCCGGTGATATTTTCGCGCGCACTGTTCGGTGAATTGCTCGGCGCGCCGTTCGACCAGGGCGCCAAAGCTGTGGTCAACGCCCATCGCCAAGAGACACTGGAGATCGACACCGACGACGCGGGCATAACTCTCGATATCGACACGCCGGAACTCTACCGGCAACATGTGAAAGGCGAGTAGATGGCAAAACTGCAACTGACATTGGCTTGCGGCGACTACGATTTCTTACGCCCGCTCATCAATGGCGAAATACAACCTCAGGGTATCGAGCTCAACGTTTTGACGATGGCGTCGCCGGAGCGCCACGGCCGCATGCTGAAGCACGAAGAGTTCGACGTTTGCGAGCTGTCGCTCGTGGGTTATCTAGTCTCACGCGACAAAGGCTGTGGTTACAATGCCATTCCAGTTTTCCCGCATCGCCGTTTTCGTCATCAGTACATGGTCAAGCGCACTGGCTGCGGTATCGAGAAGCCGGCCGATCTGAATGGCAAGCGAATCGCGCTCGATACCTTGCAGAACTCTGCCGGTCTGTGGATGCGCGGCATCCTCCAGGACCATTACGATGTCGACTTAAAGACCATCGAATGGTGGTGCCAAGAGGAAGAAGATATCCCATTCGAACCGGCTGCTTGGATGAACGTGAAGCGGGTGGGGCACGGCAAAAATATCGATCAGATGTTGGTCAACGGCGAATTGGAAGCCTCGCTGTATCCCGAAACCCTGCCGGCAATACGCTCGGGCAATCCCAAAGTGGCATTGCTGTTCCCCGATCCCAAGACAGCCGAGATCGAATACTACAAAAATGGCGGCCATTTTCCGATCATGCATACCGTCGTGGTCAAGAACCCTATACTGGAAAAACATCCGTGGGTGGGTATCAGTCTGGTGCAGGCCTTCGAGCGCGCCAAACAAATCTGTTACGCGCGCAACAGCGACCCGCGCAGCTTCGCGTTGGTCTGGGTGCAGGATCTGATTCGCGAGCAGAAAGAAATATTCGGTGCCGATCCCTGGCCTTACAACCTTGAGGATAACCGCAAAGCTTTGGAAGCGGTGATTCGGTACGAATTCGAGCAGGGCATGATCAAAAAAAATCCCCGCGTCGAAGAACTGTTTTTCCCGCCGAGTTTGGAGCGCATACAGCATTACGTCTAAGCGCTCCGCGCGATTATTACGAAGTTCCAGACGTTCCAATCGTTCAAGTCGGTCAAAACGTTTCTGCAGCTTCGGGAAGCAGGCACGCGCGACTGAATGCCTCTAGCTGCAGGCCAGCGGACTACAGGTCGCGCGCGAAAGTCGAGTTTTCCTGTTTGTCATTCCGGCGTAAGGCCGGAATGCAGCTTTTGACCAGGACTAAACGCCGGCTTCGTGAGATACTTCACAAGATATGCTCCAACTCGAAGCGACTCCCACGCATCAGGGGCCGTGATGCGTTGCCAGAGGACTCGTATCGGTCATTTCCATCATTTTGCGCGCGAGTTGTTCGGTCAAATCCTGCCTTAGCGGTTGGGCGCTGGGCGCATTCCAGAGATTGTCGAGTTCATGAGGATCGCTGGAGAAATCGTAAAGCTCTCCCCAGCCGACTCCTTCGTACAACGTCAAGCGGTGTTGTTTGGTGATCAGACTGCGGGCGCGAAAGTTGTTCGCGAGGCCCATATAGCCGCGCCGCTGGTGTTCTTCGATGAGCATCGAGTCGTGTCCGGTTGCAGCGCCTTTCATCGCTTCGATTAAACTTTTGCCTTGCATGCCGTTGGGTGCGGCCAGACCGGCGCGATGTAAAATCGTCGGCGCAAGATCGATTGTGCCGCACAGCCCGGAATTGAGATCGCCGGTGCTTTCATTGGCTGGATCGCTCCAGATGAACGGCACACGAACCAGGCCGCGATAATGCAGCGCGCCTTTGAGCAACAACTGGTGATCGCCCATGAAGTCACCGTGGTCGCTGGTGAATATCACCACCGTGTCGTTGTCGAGCCGCAGCGTTTTAAGCCAGCCCAGAATGCTCGCGACGGCGTCGTCAATCATTGAGATCATGCCGTAGGTAAGCGCAGTGGCTTCGCGGACTTCCCGTTCGGTGACCGCAAAGGTGCGCTGACCGTCCTTGTTGGCCTGCTCAGCGGCGCGTTCTTGGTACAGCCGGCGCAGGTGCGGCACGATGGGCCGCTCGCCGGGATTAAACGATTGTGGCAAAGGAATCTCTTGCGGGTTGTACATATCCCAATAGCGCCCCGGCGGCGTAAACGGATGGTGCGGGTCGGGAAACGAACACTGCAGGAAGAACGGCTGGGAGCGGTCGCTGCGCGAATAATTTTCCAAGTACTTGATGGTCTGCTCGGCGACGAAAGCGCTGGGATAGAGTTCTTCCGGAATCGCCGTGCGCCAGGCTTGCGGGGCGACATAGCAATTACCCGGCAGTTGGTTCTTGCGGCCGCGCAGTTTGTCGGCATCAGGCTTACGCTGATTGAGCCAGCGATCGTAGTGTCCGACCACTTCGTCACCATGGCCGACGGCGAGCTGAACCTGGTTAAAACCGTAATACGGGAGCGCGAGTTCGAAGGAAGGATCGTTCTGCCAGGTCGAGCGCAGTTCTTGATCGTAGCGGCCATGGCTGAGCCAACTCTTGTCGGCTTCGCGTAAATGCTCCGGCGGTTGCACTCTGTCGGGATCGGCTTCAGGCATGCCAATGGTCGGGCGAGCGCCACTGATGCTTTGCAGGTGACATTTGCCGATCAGCGCGGTGTCGTAGCCAGCCGCGCGCAAGATATCGACGAAGGTGGTTGCGGTGAGTGAAAGCGGAATGCCATTTTGCCGCGCGCCGTGAAGGGACGGCATGCGCCCGGTCATCAACGTTGCCCGGTTGGGCATGCAAATCGGCGTGGCGACGTAAAAATTGTCGAAGCGGGTGCCGGCTTGCGCTAAACGGTCAATGGCCGGAGTCTTGACGATGCGATTGCCGTAACAACTCAAATGATCGGCGCGGTGCTGATCGGTGATGATGAATAAAAAATTTGGCAGCTTGTCCATTTTGTATCGCCTGTCTAATATCACAACTCATCGACTGTGCAATTAGTAAAATCGCGCCGTTCTTTGCCACAAGCAGGCCAAGTGTAGTAGAAGCGGAGTTAAGGTAAATTTTTTGATGATCGACTCCGCGGTGCTGATTCCGGTCTATCGCTCTCAAATTGGCGAACTGCATATCGTCATGATTTTGCGTAAGCCCGGCGGCGTGCATGGCGGGCAGATCGCCTTTCCCGGCGGCAAGCACGATCCGGAAGACGACACCATGCTCGATACTGCGCTGCGCGAGGCGCGCGAAGAGCTCGGCTTGATCGTGCCGCGTGAGGATATCTTGGCTGAGCTGCCGATGGAGCAGACACGCACCACCGGCTATCGGGTTTTTCCGTACGTCGCCCGCATCGCCCTGCCGGAGCAGTGGCAGATCGCCGAGCGCGAGGTCGCCGCCATCGTTGACGTACGGCTGAGCGAATTGGTCGCGCCGGGAGCGCACGATAGAATGATCGAGCGCTTCCCGACCTGGCAGAAAGCCGAGCGGGTGTCGTTTTACCGCATCGGCGAATATCGGCTATGGGGATTGTCGTATCGCATTCTGCAGCCGATCATTCCGCGTTTGGTGGCAGGCGATTGGAATGTTTAATCGGGATGTGATTTGTGATCGCTGAATTCCAACGAGGATCTCGCGGCACGAATAGGGATTATGTGCATATCGCGTTGTCGTGTATTTATCTGATTGCAGGAAGTTTGTAGGAGGAAACAAGACATGGATTTTATTTTACAGCAGGATAGCCCGGAGATCAGCGCATTTCGTAAAGAGGTGCGCGAGTGGTTGGCGCAAAACATGAAAGGCAGCGAGCATCTGCGCTGGTCGGGCAACTGGTCAACCCGCGAAAACGATGAAGAGTATAAGTTCCGCCGTGCTCTGGCCGGTAAACTGGGCCAGAAACGCTGGTTATTTCCAACCTATCCGGTGAAATATGGCGGCGCTGGTTTAAGCTTGGATCATCAGTTCGTCGTCGAAACAGAAATCGACCGGTATGGTCTCTCGTTGGGGTCGGTATTCTACACGCTGGCGCGGTTGGTGGCGCCGGCCGTGATGAAGTTCGGCACTGAAGAGCAAAAGATGGAGTTCTTGCCGCCGATGGCGCGCGGCGAATTGGCGGTCTGGCAAGTCTTGACCGAGCCGCAAGGCGGCAGCGATGTCGCCAACTGCCAGACCAAAGCGATTCGCGATGGTGATCACTATGTCGTCAATGGCCAGAAGGTGTTGGTCGGACATCATTTGCCGCCGGACTATCTCTGGACGTTTGTTTGCACCAACCCTGCCGGCAAACGCCACGAGAATCTCGGCTGGCTTTACATCCCGGCAAACTTGCCGGGCATCACACTGCAGCACATGCATTTGATGATGGGCATCAAGAACGCGGTGTTCTTCGACAATGTCCGGGTGCCTGCGAAATATATGGTTGGCGGCGAGAACAATGGCTGGAAAGTGGCAAACAGCTATCTGGAACTCGAACATGGCGGCGGCGGCAGCGTGGCTGAGCAGCCGCTGTTCAAGCGCATCATTGAGCATTGCCAGAAGACCGACTTCGACGGCGAGA
>DATLCH010000353.1:0-2939 GCA_035526465.1 Candidatus Limnocylindrales bacterium
CGTCGACGGCGCGCCGTACAAACTCGGCGGCGAATGCGTTTGGGGACGCGGTGCTTGCGAGCAAAAGGGCAGCTTGGCGGCGATGATGGCCGCGGTTAAATTCATCGGTAGCAACAACGTCGAACTGCCGAGCGATCTCTATTTCGTCGTCAGCACTGCCGGCGAAACCGGCAAACACGACTCGTTGGCGTACGTGCTCGATAATGCCAATGTCAATGCAGAGTGGTGCATCATCGACGGTCCGCCGGAGATTCAACTAGGCAACAAAGGCCGGGTCGACGTGCTGGTTGTCGTCAAAGGCAAACAGGCTCACAGCAGCCGGCCATGGGAAGGCATCAACGCCATCGACGGCGCTATGCAGGTGTTGGATCGTTTGAAGCCGTTGATGCCGACGCCCGAGGATAAACATCATCCCGAGTTGGGCAACGTAAGCCTCACCACCAATGCGATCGAAAGCTTCCCTAAGGCCACCCATACGATTCAGAGCGAATGCCGGGTCATGCTCGACCGCCGGTTGCTTCCCGGCGACGATCCCGCCAAGGCAATTGAGCAGTTGAAGGAAGCCATCGGCACGATCGAGCCATTCGAGATAGAAGTGCAGCCGCGCGACTTCATGTACCCGAGCGAAGTCGGGAAAGACGCCGAAGTAGTGCAGGTTTTGGAGCAGGGGATACGGACGATGCTCAATTACGAGCCGAAGTTTTCCTATTCAACGGCCGCCAACGACACTGGGCTGTTCAATCATCGCGGTATTCAAGCAATCAACTACGGCTCGCGAGATATTCGATTTCAGCACACGGACCACGATTTAGTTGCATTAAATAATGTCTTCAACGCCGCCAAGGTCTTTGCGTTTTTGGGGATACATCGATAGGCGCGTAAAGCGCGCGGTTTAAAACGTTCAAGCAGTTCAAATCGTTCAAGACGTCCGGAGACAACGGTTTGAACGTTTTGAACGGAGGCTGTCATCAGCCGATTGAACGTTTATTTGCTTTCGTGCTTCTGCAGCATGCGCAGATAATACTCCCAAAGATTCAGCATGGCGTCGGGCCGATAAATCCGTTTTCTCTTTAACAATGCGTCGGCGTCGGTCGCCCAGGTGAAGGCGCCCATGGAGGCGGCTTTGACCTGGGTCTTGGCGCTATGTTCGAGCAGCACGCCGCGTATGCAGGTCTCCTCGATGTTCGGACCCGCGACGACGATGCCGTGGTTGCGTAGTAGGACGATCTTGTGTTCGCCCAACAATTTCGCCACCGAGGTGCCTTGTGCAGGAGTGACGATCAAGTCTGAGGACTCTTCGAACTTATCGATGGCCGGTGGATAGAAGGCGCAGCTCAAGTTGGTGATCGGCAAAATCGATTTGTCTGACGACGCGATGATCGTCGAATAAGTCGGGTGTGTATGGATCACACACATGAGGCCGGGATTGGTCCGGTAGACTTCACTATGAATCGGAAATTCGTTGTGCCGTTTGCGCTTGCCGGCGAGGGTGTTGCCTTCGAAATCGATGAGAACCATGTCGTCGGCGGTGGCCTCTTCCAGGCCGATGCCCGATCCCTTGATCCAATATTGGTCGGGTCGCTCGGTGCGCGCCGAAACATGGCCGTAGATCATGTCGTTGTGTCCTTGCATCGCCAGGATGCGGCAGGCCAACGCCAGTTTTTCTTGTATGGTCATCGATGATTCTCCTCGGACTGGGGTAGCTAATGGCGCCAACGGGCGTGGTTCTCTCGATAATAGGTACCAAACACTCGGCTCGGATGTGCGACAATTTCCTGCTTAACCCGGGGATGGCGCTTCAAGAACTTTTCCAGGTCGTCGTGGTTATCGAGATACCTCTTACTGTTGACCAGTTGGGGATTGTTACGTAACTCGCTCGACACCTTGGGGCGATTTTGCAGGAAACTGTGAAACTGCAGAACTTCGTTGCGCAGCCGGTCATGGTCGGCCCACACAGGCGCGGCTGAGAACTGGAACAGGGCGACAAACGAAAGCGAAATTATCCTGCGCATTCCTTGCGAGTTGATCTTGTGCTTCATCGATTCAGCGTGTCCGCGGCGAACAATATTACGAAAGCAGCAATCGAGCTCCATGCGTCAGGTTATGATCGAGCATCTGCGTGGAATGGTTGGCCGACTTTAATACTGCCGAGTAGGGCGACGGGCCAAACTCACGCAGCCACTGAATCAGGGGACTGGCCGCATCGCGCGGAGTCACGAACTCTATACGATGCGCGCCGATCGCAAAGCGCAGGCCGTCGGCGCCAAGGTTAGTGTCGGTGAACGATTCACCTTTGCCGCCAAGCAGAGCGCTGTACCACTTGTCGACTTGCCCAAGCTCGCCGACTGCGACGACCAATTTGTCGATTCCGGTGATCTGATTTGCCTGGCTAAATTGTTGGGGTATCCGCTCGGTGCGCGGAGTCACGTCTTCGATTAGAAAGGGCGCCACGCCGCGATGACTGCCGGTGGCCAGTGACAGCAACCACTTGAGCTCATAACCGTCCGGCCGTTTGCGCGACCAGGGAACCGGATTGTTAATCGCCACGCCGGCGTCCTGCAGTTTTTTTGTATCCCCATGCAGATCGTCGGTTTGCAAACAAAAATCAACCAGACGCTCGCCCTTTTGCAGCGGCTCCCACCAGCGATGATCGGCTGCTTCGCGATAGAACGCGATGATTTCCAGATAAGAACCGTCTGCGAACGAGATCAACACATTATGGCTGCCCACCGGGTGTTGTCCGCCGGGTACGACAGTAAATCCCAATTGCTGATAGTCTCGCGCCGCTTGATCGAGATCCTTAACGACGATGACTAAATGATCGATACCGTGAATCATGGATTGAGCTGACTGGTGTGTTCGCTTGATCTGCCGCGAGCTAGCGTATTTTGAGTTCCTGTTGCACTTCTCGCAGAAAACTAAAATCGACAGCTTGAGAC
>DATLCH010000360.1:0-11474 GCA_035526465.1 Candidatus Limnocylindrales bacterium
GTGCGGTCGAAGAAATCTTTCATGACGCCGGACATCATCGCGAGGTTTTCCGGCGTGGCAAAAATGTAACCGCCGGCTTGCAGCACTTCATCGGCGCCAGCTTCAGCTGCGTGGATCAGATTCACCGCTATCTCCGGCTCGCTCTGCGCGCCACTAGCGGCCGCCTGGGCCATCTGATAAGTGCCGCCGGTCATGGAATGAAAGACAATGAGCAGTTTTTTCATTCGGAGGAATTTAACCACAAAGGGCACAAAGTTCACATAGTAAGGAATGATTCGAGAGATCGGCCGCAAAGAACGCAAAGAGCTCAAAAGTAGAAATCGGCAATCTGAACTAGGCCGCAGCCTGCTGTGCCCTTAGCGAAGGCTCGCAGCGAGATTATCAATAAAGCCCTCGTCGTCCAGTTCTTTTAGCCAGTGCAGATCCCAGAGCGTCAGCGGATTGTCGATCGTCGGGCCGTATTCTTGGGCGGCGATTTCGTCGGTGTTGAGGATCGCTTCGATAGTCGGGTAGGGCCTTATCTGCAATAGTTCAGCGATGGAGTCGACTTGGCGCCGGAGTTCGCTAAGATCGGTGATCTTCATCAGGCGCATTGGTTCCTGGACGATGATCTCCATCGCTTCTTCGCGGCGGTAGATCAGCAACGCGAGAGCGTGGATCACGGCTTTTAGGTAATCCTTTATCAACGTCGAGTTGTTTCTGCCGAACTCGGAGAGGCAAGCTTGGGCGAATAGACTGACGATCTCAGCTTCGCTGGCGGGGAAGGTTTTGAGTCCGGCCGCCAGGGCGGCGGGCAAATAGATCGGCGCCATGAAGCAGGCCACGCATTCGCCGCTGACGATTTTGCGCCACTGCTGCCAACGGCCGACTTCTTTGTCAGCGACAATGATGGTTTTCACCGAGTTCTCAAGCCCCACTTTGCGCAGCCAGAGCGTGATCCGATGAGGCCGGCCGAGATCACGCACGGCCATGGTCTTGCCTTTCAGATCGTCGAGCGAATTAACCGACTGTGGCACCACCAACTTGAGACCGCGTTGGATTTGTGGCGCGCAGAACAGTGTCGCTTTTTTGCCTTTCGCCGCTTCGGTGTGAAGGTATTCGATGTGTTCGATGATCACATCGCAGGCATGATCGAATAACGCCGCTTCGAACTCGCGCTGCGGCTCGATGTGCAGCACTTCGACGTCGATGCGGTAGTGCCGTTCCGCCATCGCTTTGATGCAGTAGATAACCGGTGTGCGATCGTGGTCGCGATAGGCGAGGCGAACGGTGCGCATGATGAGATTTCTAGTTTGCCTCCGACCCGAGCGAATAGACCGACAATATCTCCGGCAGAGGCGCAAGGACGCAAAGTAAAAAATCTATTGCGAACTTTACGAGCTTGGCGCCTTGGATGAATGTTTCTAAAATGGACCTGCCGGCACGGCTGGCCAGGTTTCTAACAGCTGGCCGTAGCCGGCGATGCTGTAGCGTCGTCCAAGCTTGGAAAGCACCAGCCAAAGCATCGCTGGATTGCTGGCGACGATGGGGAGCTTTAACTCGCTTTCCAACTTGTCGATGAGCGGAATGGGATCGAGTAGCGCGCCCTGGAAGTAGATCGCGTCGACGTTGGGATATTCACTCAACGCTTTTCGGGTCATCGCTTCGACATCGCTCGACGTGAGCTTTTGCGCGTCGGTGTGGGCGCGCAGAATTTGCGGCGGATAGAAAGACTCGACGCCAAATTCCGCCAGATAGTCGTGGTACATCTTCTTCAATCGGTCATCCACGGGTGTCATGAGCAAAATTTTCCGCGCCGAATAAGCTTTTAGTGCCGCCACCGATGAGCGCAGGGCCAAGGCCACTGGAACATTCAGTGCCGTTGAGACTTGCTCCCACATGCCGGGATTTAGCGCCTCCTTCGGCGCGCCGCTGATGATCAGGCCATTCCAGCCGTTACTTTCGGCCAGCTCGCGCGATTGTTCGATCAGGGCATCTACCTTTCCCTGAGCGTCGTAAAGCGAAGTGTGAGTGCCAGACTCCTGCAAGAACGTGAAGTCGATGTCCGCTGGAATGAATTTTTTGAAGCTTGCGTGGTGCGGACTCGATGGCGCGCTGGAGCCGAGAAAGCCGATTTTCATGGGCGCGGTTTGCGTCATATGGATGCCAAGAGCGGACGTATGCGAGACGCGCGACGAGCGCGTTGTAATTCTTAGTTTCTATTGTTCCGAGGCGAGAGAGCCGCGCACGCCCCAGTCTTCTTTGCCGGTGTCGTGAAAAAGTATGTTAAGCGACTCGGGTTTGATATTGGCGACTTCGGCGAAGTCCTTGGAAATGCGTTTGACCAGTTCGTTTTTCTGCTCCTTGCTCTTGCCGGGAAACATATAGATATGGACGACGGGCATGGTAACCTCCATGTGGACTGGATGAGTTAGCCATATGCAAGGAGGCGCCGAAAGGCAACTGAAAAGTGCTGGCAATCGGCTTGACAGAGCCCAATGGTTCGGATGATGATAGATTCAATTCAGCTCGGAGTGTAATGATGGAAAGAACGCTAGTTACCTGGTTGGGTTTTTCTTTCGCGGAGCGGCAACTGTTCCTGATCAAGTCAGGAATTTTTCTTTCGGTTTGCGGCGCTACGCTGTTTGTCGCTTTAGCGTCGAGCTATCCCGCGGTTCACGATACGCTGCATAACGTTCGTCACGCCCTTGCCGTAGTTCCTTGTCACTAAGAGCGCTTTGCGCCGCCTTCTCTTTGTCGTGCTCGCTACTCGTCGGTGTAGCTGCGAGTGCTGAAGAGCTAAAGATTTATCTAAAGACTACACCGGCGCTCGAGTTTTTGCGGCCGTTTGCCGATCCGGTGACTATGTCCCTTCTTGTTACCCGGGCCGATGGACGGCCGTTGGAGCGGGGCAGCGTCGGCATCGTCCTTGACGCGCCGAAGTCGGGAGCTTTTTTGTCCACGGATTTCCCCGTCGTGGAAAACAGCCGGCTGCTTGAGCTGGCCTTGCCGCTGCGCCAAGGACGCGCCGGCTGGAAATATTTATTTCCGATTCGCGGCGATTATCGCTTGTCAGTCAACGTGGTCGGTTCCGACGGCACGAAGACGGCCAAGAACTTTGTCATTCCGGTCTTGGAAGATCGCACGAAATGGTTGTCGCTTGGGTTGTTTTGCGCCGCACTGTTTATTCTCGGTTTCACGGCTGGGAGAATTTTTACCGCTGCCCCAGCGACAATGACAACGGCTTGGCTGATATTTTCTTGTTTGGTCACCGCGGTCAGCGGTCATGACGGGCCAGTGTCTGTGGAAAATTTCGCGCCGCCGCCCACCGCGCTGGAAATTGCCGCCGCTACCGTCGGCAAGCCAACGCAGCTGCGCTGGCGCGCACCGGATGGCGGTGCGGCATCGACACTGCTCTCGATATCGATTACGCACCTGGAAAAACACAAGATGGTTTTTGCCGTAGACAATGTGCCGGTGGACAAAGACTATTTGCTCGATTTCCAATTCCCAGATGGGGCCGAGTACCGGGTGAATTCAATTGCCCAGTTTCCTGGCCGTGGGCCGCTGCGCACCGAGCAGCTAGTGGCGGTGACCGGCGTCGAACCGCCCATGGCGGCGCAGGTGCCGGCACTGGCACTTTTTCTAGCCATTATCGCGCTTGGACTCGGTGCCGGACGCTTCAGCAAGATTTTGGCGGCTCGGTAACGTCAATTCTGCACAAATAAAAAAGGGCAGCCGTCGAACCACGGCTGCCCTTTTTCAATCAAATCTAGTTTGCTTATTCTGACACGTCGATGAGCACGCCATCCGGGTCGGACATCTGGTACTGGCCGAAGCAGCAGGTGGCCAGCAAGTTCTGGCGTACTTCGCGCTCGGGATTTTTCTCCGGGCGGATTTCTTCGGCGGCGTAGAGATGGGCATGCTTCGCCAGGTCGGCTTTGAACGCCGCCAGGCTTTCAACCTTGAATCCAATGTGATCGAGGGCCGGGCGCTCGATGCCGGAACCGGCAAAATCGGAAATCTTCCAAGGCATCACCGCCAGCGTCACCTTGCCGTCCGAGAGGTAGTGATTGGCATCGCCATTGGGCTTTTCCAGTTCCGTTAACTCGAAAACGTCGCGATAAAATTCGCCGCATAGATCAGGATCGACGCAACGCAAGCCGATGTGGCCGACGCGCCGACTGCGCTCTTCAATTTTCTCGGTATATAGATCGCGGCGGTTTTCCATATTCAGCTGTGACAGATCGAAGACATTGCCGTTGGGATCGTGCATGCTGATTCCCGCGAAGGGACGGTTGCTTGGCCGGTGCAGGACTTGGATCTTGGGATATTTTTCTTTTAATCGGCCAAAGACCACTTCGACGTCTTGGACTTCGAAGCCGAAATGATCGAAGCCTGCTTGCCGCCCCGGCGCGCGCGGATTCAGGTTCAGTCCGACGTAGCCGTCGGCGACGACTACGGCTCCGCCGGCGCGCGTTGGGTTGGATCGCTTCATTCCAAAGATGTCATGATAGAAGTCGCCCTCGTGGCTGGCATTGCTCGTGACGATAGCCATGTGTCTTAATTGTGCGAACATAGCGGGGCTCCTTTTACGCCGATAAGATGCTACCCAACCTAGTTGAAGCGCATGTAGCTTGTCAACCTGATACGGGAGTTCTGAAGTGATGGAGAACTGGATCGCGATTCGAAATTTGACGCACTTTCCAATACTCCATCACTTCATTGAGGGTCAGACGTTGACGACGACCACGCCTTTGGGCTCGAGATAGTAATCGAGCGCCTCGGGGCCATGCTCGCGGCCGACGCCGCTCGACTTCACTCCGCCAAAGGGCAGCTCATCATAACCGTAGTGCAGCGAATTAACCCACACGTTGCCAGCTTGTAGTTTATCGATCGCCTTGTTGGCGTGCAGCAAGTTGCGCGTCCAGATCGACGAGCCGAGGCCGAATTCGGAAGCATTGGCTTTCTCCAGCGCTTCGTCGAGAGTCTTGAAGGTATACACAGGCAACGCTGGACCGAAGACTTCTTCCTTGGTCAAGCGCGAGTCTTCGGGGACGTTGGTCATCAGAGTCGGTAGATAGAAAAATCCCTTGTCGAACTCGGCGCCCTTGGGACGCTCGCCGCCAAACAGCACTTTGCCGCCGCGTGATTTGGCGTCTTCGACCTGTTCTTCGACTTCTTGACGCTGTGAGCCGATATGGATCGGGCCCATGCGGGTCTCTTTGCTGGTGCCATTGCCGACAGTTTTTTTCTTCAAGATTTCCACCAGCCCGCCGATAAAATTATCCGCGATGGATTCCTGGAGAAATAAGCGTTTCACGCCCAGACACATTTGGCCGCAGTTAAAATAGCGGCCGACATCGGCCATCTTAACGGCCAGATCGACGTTGGCGTCTTCCATGACGATCATCGGATCGCTACCGCCCAACTCCAAGGTCACGCGCTTGATTTCTCGACCGGCGACTTCCATGACATGGCGGCCCACCGGCGTCGAACCGGTAAACGCGATGCGGCGAACGCGCGGGTTGCGCAGAAGTTCTTCACCGACGCTGCCGCCCGGACCCGTGACGATGTTGACGGTGCCTTTGGGCAATTGCTTCTGCGCTTTGCCTTCCCCGAAGGTGGCCTGAGCGATGAGCTCGATCACTTTGATGGTCGCCAGCGGCGTAGTGCTGGCCGGCTTGATGATGATCGTGTTGCCGGCGGCGAGCGCTGGGCCGAGCTTGGTACCCATCAGAGTTAGCGGAAAGTTCCACGGCACGATGCCGCCGCAAACACCGATCGGCTGGCGCACGACCATGCCGTAGGCGTTCTTTTGCGGCAGCGGTACATGCGAGCCGCGCACCTTGGAAGCCAGACCGGCGTAGAACTCAAGGCCGTGCACGAGATGGTGAATTTCCAAACCGGCTTCGAAGAGCGTTTTGCCTTGTTCTTGGGTGAGCAGTTGAGCGATCTCAGAAGTATTTTTCTTGATCAACTCGCCCGCGTTCATCAACGCACTGCCGCGATCTTCGGGCGAAACATCGGCCCAGACTTTGAAGGCGTCTTCGGCGGCAGCAATCGCTTGTTGCACATCCTTGTCATTGCCTTGCGGTACGGTGTCGACGGTTGCACCGGTGGCGGGATTACGTACTTCACTGGTGTTCTTGGTTACCGAATCGACGGATTCCCCGCCGATAAACATCTTGGCCATTTTAATTCCTCCGTTGTGAGTGCTAACTGAATATAATGTTTGCTATCACGGCATCCGTAGATGCACGCGAGCTAAAGTCGTCACTGGTCAGGGTCAGTGGTCAGAATGGCAAAGCCAGCTGGAACCGGAGCTGGCAAACTATTTCCCCGTGAATTTCGCCGTGCGCTTTTCGAGATAGGCTTTGACGCCTTCCTGGCCGTCGTCGCTGCCGAAGGTTTGCGCCAACAACTCGCGTTCGAACGCCAAGCCGTCGGGGAGCGATAGTTCCAGGCCGGTGGTGATGGCGCGTTTGACTTTGCCGACCGCCAAACTGCTCTTGTTGGGCACGATGAACTGGCGCGCGTAATCCATCACTTGGTCCATGAAGCCTTCTTTGTCGTAGATGTAATGGACCAACCCCATCTCGAGTGCCTCCTCGAAGGCAATAGTTTTACCGGTAAAGCACAGCTCCATGGCGCGCGCTTTGCCGACCAAACGCGGCAGGCGCTGTGTACCGCCCATCCCGGGCATGACGCCTAAATTGATTTCTGCCAAGCCGACTCGGCCACCTTCCTTCTTGGCAATGCGGATGTCACAGGCCATGGCGATTTCCAAGCCTCCGCCAACCGCGTGGCCATTAATCGCGGCGATGATGATCTTCGGTGTGTTTTCCAGCCGCATGAGCACTTCATGGCCGTGCAGCGCGAAGTTGTTTTTGAAACCGAGCGACTTGCTGGAGAGCATGTTGATGTCGGCGCCGGCGGAGAAAAATTTCTCGACTTTGCCGGTTATGACGATGGCGTGAACATCGTCGTTGAAGCGAGCGTCGAGCACCGCCGCGTCCAACTCTTTGAGCAGTTCGGTCGTATAGCTGTTGACCGGGGGGCGGTTGATTTCCAGGACTGCGATGCCGCTGTCGATACGCGATTCAATCATTGCCATAGTTCGTGCCTCCTCATGCAAAATCAACTAAATGACTTAGCTGGCATGCCTGCGTAAGTCAAGTTGCCGACACCGAGGAACTAGCGGAGATGTGTTTGATAAACCAAAGGTTTTTGCCGATTTGGAGAAGCGAACGTGCGCTCGCTGCGACTCTCGCGGAATAAAATTGCACGATTGGAAAGCGCCTTTGATTGTGACATCACTAGGGACCATCAGATGGCCGAAAGGATACCCATTTGGCACGAAAAGATTCTCACAGCGAGCAGTTGAAAAAGGGTCTCGGTGCGCTCGCCGCTGCCGGCATTGACGTTGACCCGCCAAGCGTAGCGGCAATCGCGCAGTTGCGCGCGCTTTGGCGCCAATCACCGGAAATGGATTTGGCGACAATTTTTTTACTCGGCAAGCTTGCCAGCGTCGAAGCCGCCGAGCTTTTGCGTGAGCTCGATCGCGATATCGGCGACAAAGAACTGAAAAAAGAAGTCAAGCGCTCACTGTTCAAGCTCAGCCAAAAAGGTTTCGCCGTGCCGCAGGAGCAGGCGGCCGCAAAGCAACCGACGCCAGTATTCGAGCGGGAAAATCAGACCGAAGCATATATGTCCGCTGTCGATGGCGGCGGAGGACGTCTGATTTGGCTCGCCAAGCCCCAGCCGCAGCGCGGCTTGCAGGTGATCCAGGCGATGGTGCATGACAGCGAGGGACTCGTACGCTTCGGTGGCGGCCAAATGAAGCGCCGAGAACTGCGCGCTATGGCCGACGATATCAAGCAGCAGCATGGCGTCATCATGATCGCCATTCCATGGGAATTTGCCGATTGGATCGTCTACGAAGGGTATGAGATGGCCAAGGCGCGCGGGCAGAGCGGATTGGAAGACTTTCACGCGATCCGTTCTGTGATCGGCGCAGGTAAACCGAAACCGGTGACGCATCCGATCTATGAATTACTTGGCGCTGGTGATTTTCGCGAGGGCCCCTGGCGCGAACAATCACGCCGGCTGCTCGAGGAACCGGAGCTGCGTTATTGGGTCATCACCGACGAGTGGGTGCAGGACTGCCTCACGGCGCTTCATGAAGCGCAGTCGAGCCCGTTGATTTTGAATCAAGTGCAAAAGGAAGAACGGCTCGCCGCCGTCGTGCGTGACGCGGTAAAAACGTTGTGTGCCGGCGACCGGGGTCGAGCCTTCAAGCGGCGCATGGAAGACATGGCGCTCTACTTCGCCAAAACTGAGCGCAGCGAAAAGGCGAGACTCGCGCTAGCCGTGGCACAACAAGTTGCCGAGGGCGATCCTGGGCCACTGGATATTTCGTTCTTGACCGGCCTGATGCAGAAGAGCTTTGTCTTTTTCATGTCACAGCTCAAAGCTCAGCACGAAGCGCAGGAGAAAGAACGAAAGTCATCGCTGATCATCAAGCCGTAAGCTATTTTCTGACCCGCCTCCGCAAGTGTTTCGCACGAGTCCCATGCTGGGATCCGCATGGGCAAATGTTGACATTTAAGCCAGCTTCACTATAAGCCTGTTGCGCGACCGATCGTCGGCTATTTCGCCATCGGCCAATAACATGATTTATCGGGAAATCAAACGTCGTGCGAAGCAAGACCCGGATAAAATAATTATCATTGGGGAACGAAGAAACCTCGACTACCGCCAGCTCCTCAAAGAGATCGACGCCTGCGCGGCCTATTTTCAGTCTGTCGGTATCAAAGCTCAAAGCTCGGTTCTGATCGGAGTCCCGCCCGCCCCGGAGTTCTACGTCGCATTCTTCGCAGCCTGCGCCGTCGGCGCGACGGCGATTCCGCTTTTGCCCTCCGCGGCGGGAATTGCGGCGCCTGTGCGTGACAGCAAGCCGGCAATGGCGATCGGCAGTCGAGCATTTATCAATGCCGTTAGATCGCAGCTTCCTTCCATTTGTGACGAACTGCTTTGGGACGCGAAAAACGGCTTGCACATGCCGAAGAATCTCCGACGATTCAAAAAGGCTGGTCTTGTTCGCGAGGAGAAAGTCCTCGCGCTGCCGAGCTCAGGCAGCACTGGCGAACCGATGCTGCGCTATCGCTCCGCTGAGATCGTCGTAAAGAGAGCTCAATTGAGAGCGGAACTAACGGCGATCACGAGCACTGACGTTCTTCTGACGACCCGTCCGATCAATAGCGGAGCGGGTTTCAGTTTTCATGTCACCTTACCTGTGCTGGCCGGTTGTAAGGTTGTCGTGCACGAAAAATTCCAACGCTTTAAGGCAGCCGAAACAATCGCAAAGGAACGGGTGACGGTGCTCAACAGCGTTCCGCTGGTTTTTGAGCTATTGGCCGCGATTCCCACCAGCTATCCCGTCGACTTTTCGTCGCTTCGCCTGTGCATGTCCGGAGGAGCGCCGTTGTCTCGCTATGTCCGGGAAAAGTTTTATCAGCGCTATGGGATTCATTTACGGCAACGCTACGGCGGCCGCCACTTCAGTCCCGCATGTGCCTGGAATTATTCGGACGTTCCCGATGCTGTCGGGCAGAAGTCCGGCCCGTTTCCATTGACCGTGCTGAGCGATGATGGTCGCGAAAACGGCCCAGACCAGATTGGCGAAGTGGCTTTCGACTATTCGAAAATGGCGCCGCTATGGAAGAAGGCTTTGAAGGACAATCCAAACCGCCGCGGCAAGTTCCTCCATACCGGTGATTTGGGCCGCATCGATGGCGCCGGCAACGTTTTCATCGTCGGGCGCAAAAGCAGGTTCGTAAAAGTTGCATCGAATCGTGTCGAGCCTGCAGAGGTTGAAGCTGTCCTACGTTCGCATCCCATGATCCGGGACGCCGTGGTTTTTGCGCTGAACGCCGGCACTCCGGACGAAGCCATCGCGGCGATCGTCGCGACCGCGGCAAAACTGACCGTGAGTGATGTTGTAAGCTACTGTGCCGCACGATTGCAGCCCTACAAGTGTCCGCGGCGGATCGAGTTCCGCCGCAGCTTGCCGCATAACGCCCATGGTAAAGTCATTCGCCATGTTTTCGACATCGCTAACGAGCAATCCCCAGCGTAACCAGCAGAGCCCGTTCAGATTGTCATGACCAGAGTTCCACTGATTAGGCTGTGCCATCGGGTACCGCTCTTCATGCCGTTGGGCCGAGCCATCCCCGTGGATTGGTACTACCACTGGATCAAATCGGTGGCACCGCTAATTGGCCGTTTTTCTCGCCACGCCCGGGAGCAGCAACACTATATTAGACTTGCATTGGCCAAGTCGCACAGCGCAGAAAAGCAGTTGGACATTGCGCGCGGCAACTTGATCTATAGAAAGTGGCGCGTCTGTCTGCAGGTGGCCTGGCCGAATGTCGCCGCCCGATCTCAGCAGTGGGTGATTTTGCAGGGAGAAGAAAATCTTGCTCGGCTCGCTCGTGCAGGAAAAGGAGCGATCCTCCTGTGCGGTCATAGCTTCGGTTTTAGCGGCATGGCGGTGCGCGCCCTGGCGCAGCGCGGATATGAGCTGGTTAGGGCCGGCGCAGGGCGCGAACCGGCGCGCCGGCGGCGCGCGTGGGGCGACGGAGATTTTCAACGTTGGCAATATCTCGGGTATGACGGCGACTACTGGCAGCGCTTCCGGGTGCTTAAACGAATGCACGAAACACTCACACGAAATGCCGTACTACAACTCGGCATCAGAGGGTTTCCGACTGGCAACCCCGAAGCCCGAGTTGAAAGTGTTTACGGGCCGTTCTTTCTCGACCGGAAAGTACTCGGGCTGATTGAAGTCTTGCAAGTCCCCGTGTTGCCGTGTTTTGTCGTTTGCGATCAAACCGGACGCGCGATCATAAAGATTTTTCCCGAACTGGTCCCGTCGGCAAAACAGATTGTCTCGGGTTTCGGATCTCTTTACGCGGATTATTTGCGGGATTTTCCGGAGCACGCGAACATCTGGAAACGGGTTGTGCAACAAAAGGAGTTTTAGCATGAACCGAGGGGAAATTCACGGCTGCATCGAGGCAATCGTCAGAGAGCTATATCCGCAAAATGACGTCGCCATCTCTGAGAATTTACCCGTCTTGGGTCCGGAGGGGGTGCTCGATTCGGTGCTTGGGTTGCAGTTGTTGCTTAAGCTCGAGGAGAGATTCGGTATTGTCGTAAATGACGAAGAAATCGATGGTGAAAATCTGTCGAGCCTGGGCAGCATCAGCCGCTTTGTCGCGCGCAAATTGGCTGCGAACTGACAGGAAGGATTTCGTTTCGTTTTAGAAGTTCGCTTACGAATCCCGCCGACTCTGCTGGTCATTGGCGGAATCGATTTTCCAGCGCAGGGGCGAATTATCTTGATCGCGTGCAGATATCGAGCGCCATGAGCGCATAGACCTTGGCCGCGTCGACCATTATATCGATGTCGATCTCTTCGTTGCGTGGAC
>DATLCH010000365.1:0-4530 GCA_035526465.1 Candidatus Limnocylindrales bacterium
TTTCATCGCTTGACGGGCAAATGAAAAATCACGCACTTCATCGAGCGGCCGGCGTTTCTCCGCCAGTCGGTCCATTTGAAACTCGATCTCGGCGTCGGTCATGGTGCCGTCTTTGGCCAGGGCTTTGAGTTCGACATCGTAGGAACGCCCGGCCAAATCCAATTTTTGCGGCACATATTGCGCCATGATCCGAATCGTCTCCTCGCGATTGGCTTCGATGAATCGATTCGCCCGTAAGGCCGCGCGGATGGTCTTTCTCAATATTAGGGGATTCTCCTTGATCAAACGGTCGGCAACAAACAGTCCGGACGACGGCACGCCGATCTCTGGCGGCCCCGAGACCGCCTTCAAGCCATGATCTTGCAACTGAACATCGTAAGGCGGCGGCACAGATACAGCTTGGACGATGCCGGTCATGACCGCTTGAAAGCGCAGCGATGGATCGCCCACCGCGATCGCTTGCACCGTGTTAGGATCGATTCCCTTCATGCGCAATAATTCGCGCCCGATAATGTGATCGCCGCCGTTGATGGCCGTCACACCAAGCTTCTTGCCCTTGAGCTCTTGAACATCCTTGATGACCTCCGGCCGCACCATCAGGTAATAAACTCCTTTTTTGAGCAGGATTAATACTGTCTTCATCGGTAGCCCCTGAACGACGCCGCGAAAGGTGCTGACGAATGAAGTTGTGTAGGTTACATCGCCGTTGAGCACCGCCAACGCTCCCAGGCGCGGATTGATTTGAATGAATTCAACTTCCAATCCTTCGTCCTTAAAAAATCCCCGCGCCTGGGCCACGTAATAGCTGGTATTGGTGTTGCTTCGGCTCGACAGCGAGATACGGATCTTCTGCGTCTGCGCCTGAACCGCCGGTTGCGGCGAGCATAACGCCACCACGCCCGCTAGCACCGCTAGTCCCGACCGCCAATCTCCGAGAATCATTTAATCTCCTTAGTTGGCGCGGATTACCCGCGCATTGTGAAATCGACCACTTCGTTGGGCGCCACATTTGAAGACAGAAGTTTGGGCGGCTTGCAATGTAATTGCACGACTCAGAGATAACAGCCTTTTGAGTAAATAGGCTAGAGCATAGACCCGCGTCAAGGCGTAATTCGCTCTTTACAAGCCAGGGCGATTCCCATTAGAGTCAGCGCCGTGAAGTTGAAACTAGGAATTATCGTACTCCTATTCAGCTCGTTGCTGCGGCTTAACGCGCTGGCCAATCCCTATCTACCCAAGTCAGGCGAGAAACCATTTCCACTGCGCGTCGCGACTTCAGCGGTGACCGGCGGTTTTATCCATCTCTATGCGGCGCTGGATTACGGCATTCTCGAAAAGTATGGCTTCAAGCCCGAACACATCTACATCCGCGGCCAGTCCCCTGCGCTCGCTGCTCTAGCCGCCGATCAAACTCAGTTCAACTACGGCGCTGCCGACGGCAGCCTCCCCGGCCTCGCCGCTGGAGTCGATGCAAAATTCGTCGCCTCGCCGCTAGTCAAACTCCCCTACGTCATGGTGGCGCGAAAAGACATTCGCCGGCCGGAGGATTTGAAAGGCAAATCCATCGGTGTCACCCGGCCTGGCGATCTGAGCGCACGGTTATCGCGTCAAGTGATTCGCAAGTTTGGGTTAACTACCGACGACGTCACCATTCATCCCATCGGCGGCAGCCAGCAGGAACGCTATCAGGCAATGGTCGGAAACGTCGTACAGGCGATTCTGGTCACGCCGCCGCTCGACGTCCGCGCCAAGAGCGACGGCTTTAACGTGATTTATCGGTTGATAGATCTGGAAATTCCTTTTGTCTACAGTTCGCTCATGACCAATTACAAAATGCTCCGCGAACGGCCGGAGACCGTGCAGCGCATGGTCGCGGCGCTCGCCGAAGCGGTCTATTTCGTCGAGAAAAATCCTGACAAAGCTAAGGCCGCGGTAGCCAAAGCGATGCGGGTGAAAGACGAAGAAGCGCTGCAAACCTCCTACAATGTGTACGCCCGAGACATTGTCGACCGCACCATGGTCGTGCCGGGTAAATCGATCACCGAAGCGTGGGAGCTCGCCCGCGACACCGGGACTATCGTGAGAAGAAAGCCGGAAGAACTCTATGATAACAGCTTCGTCACCAATTTGGAGAAGAGCGGCTTCTTGAAAGAACTGTGGGGCAACGAGAATTACCGGAAGTGAATGGCACTCGATCCGACGTCGCCGATTCAAGAGGAGCGATTTTCGATGAAGATTAAATTATTCGCACTCATCGTCATCTTGCTGTCCTCAGCGCCCGCCGGCGCCAATCCGTATCTGGCCAAACCCGGCGAGCGAACCCTGTCGATGCGCGTGTCTACCTGCGCGGTGTCGGGCGGGTTCATTCATCTGTATACCGCCCTCGACAACGGCCTGTTCGATAAGTACGGCGTCAAGCTGGAGAATATCTTTATCCGCGGCAGCGCGCAAAATCTGACTGCCCTCGCCACCGATGAAGTGCAGTTCACTTACTGCGCTTCGGACGCGATCATCCCCGGCATGGCAGCCGGCCTCGAGGTAAAAATTGTCGCATCACCGCTGGTGAAGCTGCCATATGTTTTAGTCACCCGAAAAGATGTGAGACGGCCGGAGGACCTCAAGGGCAAAGCGCTGGGGATCGCCCGCGCCGGCGATTTGAGCGACCGGTTGTCGCGCGCGGTGGTGAAAAAGCTCGGCCTGTCTCCCGAAGCGGTGACGATCCGGCCCATTGGCGGCAGCCAGGGTGAACGTTATCAGGCCATGGCCGCCGGCATTGTCCACGGCGTGATCATCACGCCGCCGCTCGACGTTCGGGCCAAGAACGAAGGCTATAATGTAATGTATCGCCTGATCGACCTGAATATTCCGTTTATCTACAGCTCGCTCCACACCAGCTACAAAATGCTGCGCGAACGTCCTGAAATCGTGCAACGCCTGGTCGCCGCATTCGCTGAGATCATTCATTTTGTCGAGAAAAATCCCGACAAAGCGAAGGCAGCGGTCAGCAAGGCGATGCGCACCAACGACGCGGAAGCGTTGCAGTCTGCCTACGACACCTACGCCCGGGAAATCCTCGACCGCACGATGGTGGTTCCCGGAAAGGCCGTTGCTGAAACCATCGAGATCGCCCGCGAAAGCGGCAGCCCGGTGCGAAAGAAGCCGGAAGAAATCTACGACAATAGCTTCGTCAACAATTTAGAGAAAAGCGGCTTTATGAAAGAGATCTGGGGGAACGAGAACTATCGGCGCTAGCCGGTGACCTGCATATCCGAACGGATTGAACGGAGCACAGCGGTTGAACCGCTTAAACTTTTTGAACGGCTTTCCGTCTATTTCACCTGCACCTTGCGCAACCAACTCATGTCTTCCAGATCGTCGGGCGTAAATGCTTTGGCCACCTTAAGCGACTCGCGGTAGATTTCTATTTCCTTTTCCACGGCGGCCCGCGGTTTGGTGCCGTCTTTGCTGTAGCCCAACATCTGCGCCGCCATCGCTTTCTCGGCCAGTCCCAGATCGAGCTTGTGATAAGTCGCTACATATTGCACGACTTCGTTGCGATTGGCTGGATTGAGAATGTAATTCATCGTCCGGTGCAGCGCGCTGACCATGCTTTGCACCTTTTGCGGGCTCTTCTTCATGGTTTCCATGGAGCTCACCAAGCCGATAAAGCTCAACGGGGCGTAGGTTCGCGCTTCCGCGATCTTCACGTAGCCCTTGGCTTCCAGCTCCTCAACGTACGGCGGCGCCAGCAACGTTGCGGCAATTCGCTTGGACGTGAGCGACTTGATCGCGTTGTCGGTGACCTGCATTGCCAATAGCGTCACCCGGCCGGCCTCGATGCCGTGGGCGCGCAAAATCACGTTGGCCGACATGCCGACCGCGTCCGTGAGCGCAGTGACTCCGATGGCTTTGCCGACCAAGTCTTGCACAGATTTGATCTCCGGCTGCGATATCAGCACATGAACCGGGTCTTGCTGCACGTAGAACACCCGCCGCAGCGGCAACCCGCGCATGATCGCCGAGGTCGCCGCACCGGTGGTGGAAGAAAAATCCAACTCGCCCGCTACCATCGCGGCAATCGCCGTCGGCGGCGCCATCATGATCAACTGCGGCTCGATCTGCTCGGCGGCAAAGAAACCCTTATCCTTGCCCAAGTAGTACGGCATGATCGACAAGCTCTTGGACGGCACATGAATTGTGACCCTGGTCGGGGCGGAAGCGCCGTGTGCCGCTGGCATAGCCAACAATAATCCGAAAACGATCGCTGCGTTACGAAGTAAACTGTTTATGTCCATTGATTCACGAAACCTCTCACGTTGATCGAGACAATTCGATTCACCACCAAGTGTTGGTTAGCTTAGGTTCGTAAACGAAGTAGGAAATCGCAACGAACGCCGCTCGACTTGGTTTTCCTTACTCGTCATGCCGGCGCAGGCCGGCATCCAGGCGAGGAGGGGATGGATACCGGCGTTCGCCGGTATGACGGAACCTCGGTCCATTTCATCGCCAAGATCTTCCTACACAATGAAT
>DATLCH010000373.1:0-3672 GCA_035526465.1 Candidatus Limnocylindrales bacterium
CGTCGACGAACTGCGGCGATATCACGGTATCAATCAAGGGGGCGCCTTTGCACGCATGGAACGCATCACCAGAACCGGTTTTACCCTGAGCGAGCAGATATTGACTGTCGAAACCATTCTCCGGATCATCGGTTTGACGGAAAACTTCGCCAGGCTGGTGCTGTTTTGCGGTCATGCAAGCCGATCCGAAAACAACCCTTTTGAAGCAGCCCTTGATTGCGGTGCCTGCGGCGGCAACGCCGGGAAACCCAATGCGCGTGTCATTGCGATCATGGCTAACAAGCCGCAGGTGCGGGATCAGCTCGCGAAAAACGGCATTCATATTCCACAAGACACCTATTTCCTCGCCGGACAACACATCACCACTACCGATGAAATAGAACTTTTCGATCTCGAAGACCTGCCGCCGACGCATCGCAAGGATCTCCTGCAGCTTGTTCGCGATCTGGAGCGTGCCGGCGCGCGCAATAGTCAGGAGCGCTGTGCGTATTTTCCCGAAGTGAACAAAAAGCTGAGAGCTTCTAAAGCTCGCCGGGAAGTTCGCCGCCGCAGCAGCGACTGGAGTCAAGTGCGGCCGGAGTGGGGCCTATCCGGCAACGCCGCCTTTATCATCGCGCGCCGTTCGCTCACTCGCGGCATAAATCTCGAGGGACGGGTTTTTCTCCATTCCTACGACTATCAGGGCGATCCGGATGGACGGTTGCTGGAAGCGGTGATGACCGGCCCTCAAGTCGTCGGTCAATGGATCAACATGGAGCATTATTTCTCGGCCGTGGACCAGGACGTCTATGGCAGCGGCAGCAAGATCTACCACAATGTGGTTGGCCGTCTAGGAATTATGACGGGTCCCCAAAGCGACTTGAGGACCGGCCTGGCTTGGCAGACGGTAATGAATGGCTCGCGCCCGTACCACGAAGCGATGCGCCTGCTCACGGTAATCGAAGCGCCACGGGACCGGATCGACAAAGTGATCCGAAATCAACGTCTACTTCAACGTCTCTATGACAACGAATGGATGCAGCTTTTTGCTCTCGATCCTCAATTACAGCTATGTTATCGCTATATTCCCAAACAGGGATGGAGCGGCAGCCTTTGAGTAAGAGCTGTTCTTTTCCTTTGCAAGCCGGCCGTCCGAAAGGAGATGTACCATGAACGACTTGACGCTTCATCCAATGAAGGAAATTAGGATCATCATCGAGGGCGAGCAATTGAAATACGCCACCGATTTGCTCGACCACAAAGCGACCGGCTATACCGTCATCCATAACATTTCCGGAAAAGGGCACCACGGGTTTCATACCGCCCACCCGATGTTTAATGAGATGGACAGCATTGTCATGCTGATGACCGTAGTGGCGGCGGAAAACGTGGAGCCGATTCTCGCCGGCCTTAAACCACTTTTTGCCAAACACACCGGCGTCATGTTCGTCTCGGATGTCGCGGTCAGCCGGGTGGAATATTTTTCCACCGCCTCCAACGACAAATGATCGAGTTTAGCTCGGCTTTCTTGCTGGCTGCTTGAGACTTGAGGCCATTCATGGCGGAATGGCTTAACCGTGCTCGCCCGTAACGCGAAAACGTCGACCGGTCGCAACGATCGGTGCGCAGTTTTTCTGACCAAGGATTGCCAATGAGTGAAGCTACCCTTTCAGGATTAACCCTTCACAGCCGCGGTAAGGTTCGAGACATTTATGATCTTGGCGAGGAACTTCTGCTGGTTGCCAGCGATCGCATTTCCGCTTTCGACGTGATCCTACCGACGCCAATTCCCGACAAGGGCAAAATCCTCACGCGACTGTCGGAATTTTGGTTCAGTAAGATCGGCGACATCGTGCCGAATCATTTTATCACGACTAAAGTCGACCAGTTTCCCCTCGCTTGTCAGCCGCACCGCTCGCTTCTCGAGGGGCGCAGCATGCTGGTCAAGAAAAGTACGCCGGCTCCAGTCGAATGCATCGTCCGCGGTTACCTCACCGGCTCGGGATGGAAAGACTATCAAATGACCGGTGCGGTGTGTGGAATTACCCTGCCGCCGGGCTTAGTCGAAGCGACGCGTCTTGACGAACCGCTCTTCACCCCATCGACCAAAGCTGCCATGGGTGATCACGACGTCAACATTACTTTTAATCACATGATCGAGAAGGTCGGCAAGGTCAAAGCTGCAAAAATGCGCGACGCTAGTATTGCCATCTATCAAAGGGCCCGAGCTCTGGCCGAGACCAAGGGCATTATCATCGCCGATACCAAATTTGAGTTCGGTATGGAAGGCGACGATATATTGTTGATCGACGAAGTATTGACTCCCGATTCGTCGCGCTTCTGGCCAGCGGATGAGTACCGCGCCGGAAAAACCCCGAACAGCTTTGACAAACAATTCGTCCGCGATTACCTGCTTAGCCTAAAATGGAATATGCAACCGCCGGCGCCGGAATTGCCGCCGGAGATCGTCAAGAAAACTCAAGATAAATACACTGAAGCGCTCAGACGGTTAACCGCCTAGCCGCTTAGCGGCGCGTTCACGTTCGAGTTTGTCGGCGAATTCGAAACATTCTCCGACGACCCGTTCGACGTAAAGGCAAGCGGCCTTCAAGTCGTGATCGAAGGGGATGTGGACGAACGCGAAGCGGCCATAATGGTCTTGCCGTTCGATCTCCTCAAGCATCACATACATTGAGTAATTACACACGTAGTCACCGGCATTGATCGACTTCTGCGAGGGACGCGTCACCGAGAGCGGCATGGTCGCCGGCATCCAGGCTTCGCCGCCGAAGGTGATCGGCCGCGGCGCGTTATTTTTACTGACTCGCCGGCGATTGATCGCTCGGGTCTCGACTTCAATGCGCGGCCGCGAACTCTGTCCCAAACCCAAGACCATCAGCGGCATGGGCGCTCTCAAACTATCGACGAATTGCTTACGGGAAAACCGCACGGGAAAAATTATCTTCCTAAGCCCCGGACGAGGCGCCAAAGCCTCGATGATTTGTGCGGTGATATTTTCTTTGAACTGGCGATACGGCCCAAAGCCGTAGACCAGCACCCGGACCTGGGATTTACGGTTTGCGCGAGGCATGGGCCAATGCTTAAAAACCGAACTGGCCGCTCATGGCGGCCAGTTCTTTGCTAAATCGTTATCGCCGGCGCTTAGACCTTCGCCGCCGCGCGCATATTATTCGGGGCACTCTCGTCTGCGCCAACGACACCGACTTCTTGGTAAATTTTACCGCCGGATTTTTTGAACTCTTCGGCCTTTTCCTTCATGCCCGCAGCCAGTGCGGCTTCTTCTTGAAGGCCCAACTCCGCGGCATAGTCGCGTACGTCTTGGGTAATTTTCATCGAGCAGAAGTGCGGCCCACACATGGAACAGAAATGCGCCACCTTAGCGCCCTGTGCAGGCAAGGTTTCGTCGTGGAACTCGCGGGCTGTGTCGGGGTCGAGGCTGAGATTGAACTGGTCTTCCCAGCGGAACTCGAAACGTGCCTGGCTAAGGGCGTTGTCGCGCTCCTGAGCACCCGGATGGCCCTTGGCCAAGTCGGCAGCGTGGGCGGCGATCTTGTAAGCAATCACGCCGTCTTTGACGTCTTTTTTATCCGGTAAGCCAAGATGTTCTTTGGGCGTCACGTAGCACAGCATCGCCGTGCCGTACCAGCCGATCATTGCCGCACCGATGGCGCT
>DATLCH010000374.1:0-5080 GCA_035526465.1 Candidatus Limnocylindrales bacterium
TATGGCAAGAATCGATTTGACGAGAAGCGGCGGAACTTCGCCCAACTTGACAACCCGCCGTTCTTGCCAAATCCGCTGATACAGGCCCGTGACAACTTCCGGCTCGAGTTCCAGATCGAACTTCTCGGTCTTGCTTGGGAGCACCTCGATGCGAGCGACGGTGTTTCCCTGGAGCGAAATCCGCACCGGATAACCTTTAATTTTTTCCGTGGGGAAATCGAAATCGTGGAGAAAGATGTCAACCGAACCTTCGCCAGCATTGATATGGTATGCGCCTTGGGTCTTCGGCGGCGCCGAAGACTCATAGTAACCCAGCCGGCGTAGCTTCTCCGTGAGGTCGTCGAGACGGAGATTAATCCCGACGTAGAGATGATAAGTATCCGAATAGATCTTCGAGGCGAAATCCCATTTGCGCCCCTCAAACTTCTTGGTGACCTTATCTTCCCAATCTTTGAGAAACCATGCCCCCGCGACCAGACCGGCGGTGGTAATGATCAGAAGAACGATGAGGCTGACACTGAAGATTCGAAGCTGAAACTTCTTCAAACCCGATGCTCCCAATTGACCGTCGAATTTTCGCGCAGATTAGCAGTGAATGCAATGAAAAGAGGGCTGGCAAAACGCCAAGCCCTCGATAAAATTTTTAACACTGGCAAATTAACTTAACGCTGCGGTTTGAGCGCCAAGAATAACGTGCTTTCGCCACGGCGCACCAGAAACAAAACGCCTCTGCCTTTTTTAATCGCGGCAACCGACTTGCGATACTCCTCGAGATTGCGTATCGGACGGCGGTCGATTTCCATGAGCACGTCGCCGCGGCGGATACCGGCCTCATCAGCGGCGCTTCCGGGCTCTACTGCTGAAACCACTACCCCGTCGGCTTTCTCCAGTCCTAAGCTCTCGGCCATTTGAGGCGTCAGCCGTTGGACGCTCAGCCCCAGTTCGCCTTTCTCAGGTGCGGATGCGACGACCTCCTCGTCTTTGAGTTCACCCACCGCAACACCGAGGACAACTTCCTTTTTCTCGCGAACCACCTTCATGCGGACCTTTTTATCCACAGGGGTTCGCGCGACGATGATCGGCAGGTCACCCGAGTCTTTCACTTCCTTGCCGTCAAACTCGACAATGACGTCGCCGACCTTGATACCGGCCTTGTCTGCTGGCCCATCTTTAGAAACATTGGCAACCAATGCCCCTTGAGCTTTGTCCAAGCCCAGGCTGTCGGCGATCTCCGGCGTCACCTTTTGAATCAATACACCCAAGAAGCCACGCGTGACCTTGCCTTTGCCGCGCAGCTGCGGCAGGAGTTCTTTTACAAGATTGATGGGGATTGCGAAGCCGATCCCCATGTTGCCGCCAGTCCGACTGAAAATTGCGGTGTTAATGCCGACAATCTCGCCGCGCAGATTGATCAAGGGACCGCCCGAGTTACCCGGATTGATCGAGGCGTCGGTCTGAATAAAATTATCGTAAGGCCCCTGGCCGATATGCCGCCCTTTGGCGCTAACGATGCCTGAGGTCACGGTGCTGTCTAGGCCGAAGGGATTTCCGATGGCGACGACCCACTCACCCACTTCGAGATTATCGGAGTCGCCAAAATTTGCCGCCGGCAACGACGACTTGGCGCTGATCTTGATCACCGCGATGTCAGTCTTGGCGTCTCTGCCAATAACTTTCGCTTCATACTCCTGATCGTCGGAAAGTTTCACCACGATCTTGGTCGCATTCTCCACCACATGGTTGTTGGTTAAAATCGAACCATCTCGATCGATAATAAACCCTGAGCCAAGACTGCGTTGGCGCTGCGGCCCGCGCGGCGTCGGTCCACCGAAGAAACGCCGCCAAAAATCATTGAACTGATCGTCTTCACCAAACGGACTGCCGAACTCCTGTCCACCACCGCCGCCGCGACCTTCGCTAACCTGGGTCGTGGAGATGTTGACCACCAAAGGCCTCATCTTTTTGGCAAGCGAAACAAAATCGGGTAGGCCGCCCGATGAACGTGATTCAGGCGCGGCCGATTCGCCGAGGAAGTTAACCGCCCGGCCCGGCGCCAACCAATCAAGGCTGCCGCTAATGCCGAGACCAACAACCAGCGAGACCAGGGCGACCAATACCGCGCCTTTTAAACTGATGCTGCCACCCCACTTACTTTCCGGTTCCATCCAAGCTCCTATCGCTTCTTCACCGCTTCGACATACTTCATACGCAGATCGAAAAGGATGCCTTCAATCATCCGATCTTCGTTGGAATTCAAATTGCCACGAGTTTTATCTTTCAGCATCCCCAAAATGTCGATCATCTGCTTGGCCACAGTGATATCAGCGTCAATTTTTCCGCTGATCGGATCGGCAATTTCACCCAAATGCATCAACGCTTGTGTGCTCAGGCTAATCACGAACGTTGAAAAATCAATTTCCGGCAAAGGGTTCGCTCGATCAGCCTCCGCGGTCGCTTGGTCACTGGTGGCCGCTTGCGATGAGGCTTGACTCGCGGTCTCTTTCGAGTCGGCCGCGTCCTCGCGCGCTTCCCCGGTCTCGGGCGAGAATCGCCGCCGGTCCTGTACCGTGAAACCTTTGTTTTCTTGCTTTTCTTCGTCCGCCATTTCGCTACTCCCGCCAATCCGAGCGAAAATCGCTTGGGAAAGTGAACGCGCGATTAAGATCCAGGCGCGGTCCGTGAGCCAATCGGTGTCTATTTGGGGTTGGCCACGACAAAATAAAAATATTGCCCAACTCTTCCTCTCAAACACCACCGGATTCAAACTGTAATCTCCACCCGTAGCCTTGTCAAGTTAGCGATTTCTGGAAGCTTTCTCAGCTCATGGATAGCTTCTGCAGAAGTTAGCTCAGTGAGACAAGCGCGATGCGGACAGAGTTTCATGGCAGTATCGTCACACGGCGAACAGGCAACCTGACGCCGTACTATCGACACGCGCGGCCCGCGCGGCGCCCATTTGCGCTCGTCCGAAGGGCCGAAAATCACGACCGTTCGCGCCCCAACCGCGGCGGCAAGATGAGAAACACCGCTATCATTGCCAACATAAACATTGCAGCGGCTAAGCAAGCTCGCCAATTGCGCCAGATCGAGTTCACTGGCAATAATACACCCCGACGAAGCCAACTGATCAAACCGATGCCGTTCCGTCTCGACCGGACCCATGACGACTACAACGTTGCCGGCGAACTGCTCGCGCCACCAACGCATCACCTGAACGTAATTGGCTTCGGGCCAATTTTTTTCTCTGGCGCCACTCCCGGGAGCCATGACCAGCAACGGTCTGTTATCAATCTTTGTGCGACGACAGAAACTGTCGCACCAAAGGAGCGCGTCGGCACGTAACGCAACCAATGGCTGTGGTGCGTTCGGCACGTCTGGATCGACACATGAAAGATAATAATCCGCTTGATGGATGAAAGAGTTTTTTGGTCGAAACGGAAAAATATGCGCACAACCGTGTGAAACTTTTTGGAGCTGTTCGAGAAAAATTAATTGGTCGCTGGCGAACCAAGAAAATACCGCGGCATACCTCGAAAAGAATTGTTGAACACCGGGATCTGTCGCACCGGCATCGGTGAACAATCGGCGAACTTCGGAGCGTTCCAATGAGTGCACTGTGACAGCACGGGGAGCGATCGCTGCGAACTCGCTACGGGCTATAAGATCGACGGCGCCGAGACGGGCGAGTTCGTGTAACGCCGGCAAGAAACAAACAAAGTCGCCGAGAGCGCCGGGAAATAGTACGCAGACCCGCCGCGACGAGTCTGTTTTGCCGAGCGAGGCTTCGCCAGAATTCATTGACATTAACCGGTCAAGTATATAGCATTCTCACAAAGCCATTCGAAATCACTCCGATCACGAAAGTCGAGATAATTAGTGGCAAGCCTCAATGGCGCGCGGTCAATCCTAGATTTGATCGGCTCCACCCCCGTGGTTAAACTCAGAAGCCTTCCCGGTAAAGACGACGCCGAAGTGTGGGCGAAAATGGAGTCATTCAATCCGGGCGGATCGGTCAAAGACCGCATCTGCTTAAACATGATCGAGACTGCCGAGCGCCAAGGCAAGATCAAAACCGGCGCAACCATTATCGAGTCGACGAGCGGCAATACCGGAATCGGATTGGCCTTGGTCGCAGCGGTTAAAGGCTACAAATTAGTCCTGACGATGCCCGACACCATGAGCGAGGAACGGCGCAGTCTTTTGGCGGCATACGGCGCGCACTTGGTTCTTACCCCAGACACCAAAGGCATGGGCGGCGCAATACACAAGGCTGAGGAGCTGCTTCAGGAGAATAGCGATTTCTACATGCCCCAGCAGTTTAACAACCCGGCCAATCCCGACATACATCGCAAAACCACAGCGCAAGAGTTGCTCAAACAGTTTAAGCGGATAGATGCTTTCGTCGCCGGAGTCGGCACAGGCGGTACGATTACTGGAGTCGGCGAAGTACTCAAAGAAAGACTCAATGGCGTAAGAATCTGTGCCGTTGAACCGGCATCGTCGCCGGTTATCGCCGGCGGCGAGCCTGGCTATCACAAGATACAGGGCATTGGCGCCGGTTTCATTCCGGCGGTTTTGAATCGTAATATTCTCGACGAAGTGATTCCCGTCAGCGACGAGGAAGCCACCCAACATACCCGCCGTCTAGCCGCCGAGGAGGGTCTCTTGGTCGGCATTTCGTCGGGCGCAGCTTGCTGTGCAGCGTTGAAGGTTGCGCAGAGACTCGGCAAAGGCCATGTGGTAGTCACCCTATTCGCCGACAAAGGCGAGCATTACCTCAGCACCGATCTTTTCAGTGATAAACGATGGACGCAAAGTTCAGCCACCTGAGCGAAATTCTGCGCCAATCGCAGCAAGTCTTAGTAGCGTTCTCTGCCGGCGTTGATTCGACTTTTTTATTGAAAGCGGCGTATCTCGCTTTGGGCGACGGAGTCGTCGCACTCACCGCGTCATCGGCCTCGGTTCCGCCCGGAGAGCTTGACGCGGCAAAAAGTTTCGCTGCCGGCTTAGGCTGCCGCCATATCGTTCTCGACTCCCATGAGATCGACAATCCGGCGTATATGGCAAATCCGGTCAATCG
>DATLCH010000384.1:0-4254 GCA_035526465.1 Candidatus Limnocylindrales bacterium
CCAGCGGCGTGGTAATCAAACTCTCGACAAACACCATGCCCCAGAGCGAATATAAATTGAACGGGGCGGCGGACAGATCGAAGGTTGCCATTAGAGATCGGTTGATAAGCCCGGTGCGCGGACTCAATAACACCGTCCACGCCACCGACAACATGACCGGCGGAAAAATATTTGGGACGATGGCCGCGACCTCGAAGAATTTGCGAAATGGCGCGTTGGTGCGAATCGCGATCCAAGCCAGGATTGCGGCTAGTCCGGTGGCGATAACAGCCGAAGCTCCGGCGAAAACAAACGAATTGAGCAGTAGCTGATAGGTCAGTGGATCGCTATACGCGTGGATATAGTGGGCCAAGGTGAATTCGCCGGGGACACCCAGAGGCTTGCTGCGAAAACTGCCATAAAACAACATCAAGGTCGGCGATAAACTCAGGTAAGCGATGATCACGCCGACAATTAGCACCAACGCCAATTGCGGGTCGCGTCGAAAACTGCCGACTAGCCGGGAAATCAATTTCCACTTCCTCGAGGTTGCACAGTTGGATCGTCAAAATACAAGGGCCAGCCGGTGTGGCTGGCCCTTCTTTATTCCCTAATCGATACCGCTTTTCAAGAATTACTTGGCGTAGAAGATATCGCGAAACGTGCCGCTCATCAGCTTTTTGAATTCATCCTCGCTGGGGTTCTCCATGAAGACCATCTTCGGCGCCACCTTGTCGGCGTCTTTGATCGGTGGATAAACGCCAGGGGCAAGAACAAACTCACCGTCCTCGGCGATTTCCTTTTGACCTTCCGCGCTGCACGCGAAATCGATGTACAGCTTGGCGGCGTTGGCGCGCGGCGATTTTGCGCTCAAACTTAAATAGTTCGGATCGGTCAAATATCTTTCCATCGGGACAAAGTCCACCGGCCCTTTGTATTGCTTGATATACTTGATGTAGGTGATGCCTACTGGTGCTTCACCCTTGATGACCGTTGTGGTTACCGGAGCCAGGGATTCGACTAACACAGGATTCTGCTTGGCGAGCGCTTTTACGTAGTCGAGCCACTTATCTCCCTTGAATTCTTTGCGCCGCAGATTCCAGAGAAATTGCGCCGTGGTTGTATGGCGGGTAGGATCGGGGATGGAAATTTTTCCGCTCCACTTTGGATTCAACAGGTCGTCGAGGGTTTTCGGCAAGTCCGCCGCTTTAACCATTTCCGTGTTGTAGAGGATGCTGATCGGCAACACACGCCACGGTGTGATCAGGTTGTCTTTTTCTTTGAACCGAGCGGGAAACTTCTCCGAAGCCGGCGGAATGTATTTGGCGAACAAACCGTCATCCTTCATGATCAACTGTACGCCGCGGTTGCCCTCGATGACATCGTAAGCCGGCTTGCCGGCGCGCCATTCGGTCAACGCGCGCTCGGACACCTGTGTCGACGAGCCGCGCCAGTATTCGACCTCGATGCCGTATTTCTTTTTGAATGCCTGGTGCAAACCCTCCATCGACTGAGGTGGCACCGAACCGTAAACCACAACCTTGCCTTCCTTTTTTCCGGCCTCCACATTGGCTGGTTGCGCCAACAGCGGCGCCGCATAGCTAACCAGGCCCAGCCAAACAGTGAACAAAGCGAAAACTCTTTTCATAGTCTTCATTGAAATCCTCCAGCTGAATCGACCAGAAAGTACCGACGCCGCCACTTTAAGTCAACTACGTCTAATATTTCGCGCGCCTCTATGCTTACTGGGCTACGAATAGTTGGCGGAATTCGCCGAGTAATTTTTGTAATTGCTCGTGGCTCGGATCTTCCAGCAGCTGCATGTTTGCCACGATCCGGTCGGCGCCTTTGATCGCCGGATAGACGCCCGGCGACAAGACGAACTCATGAGTCTCGGCGACCTTTTTCTGGCCTTCAGGCGAACAAAGATATTCGATCAAGAAGCGCGCCGCGTTGGGATTGACCGCCTTGGCGCTGATCGCCGCATCGCTGGGGTCGGCCAGAACCTGGTCGATGGGCGCGAAACCGATGGGCCCTTTCGTTTGCGGCACGTATTGAATATAGGAAATGCCCAAAGCGGCCTCACCGCGAACGATGGCGTTGGGCACTGAGGAATAGGATTCAACCAGCAACGGCTTTTGCTTCGCCAGCGCGCGCACGAAATCCATCCACTTGTCCCCTTTAAACTTTTGCAAGTTCCACAAGAAGGTCGCGGTGCTGGCGTGGCGTGACGGATCGGGCATGCTGATTTTGCCTTGCCATTTGGGGTCCAAAAAATCGTCTAAACTTTTGGGCATATCGGCGGGCTTCACCAAGTCGGTGTTGGTCAGGATACCGACCGGGGTAATGCGCCAGGCAGTCAACTGTCCGTCCTTGTCGCGAAACTTGGCCGGGAAGTTCGCCGCGCTCGCCGGCGTAAACTTCGTATACACGCCGTCGGCTTTGGCCAGCGACAGCGGACCGCGCGCGCCGATTACCATGTCGAAACCCGGCTTGCCGGCGCGCCACTCGGTCAGCATACGGTCGACTACCTTGGTGGCATCGCCGCGCCAGTATTCGATATTGACGCCGTACTTGGCCTCGAAGCCGGCTTCGATCAACTTCATCACCTGGGGAATGATCGTGCCGTAGACAAATACCTTGCCTTCTTTCTTCGCTGCTTCCAGGCTTACATTCTGGGCAGAAGCCTGCGCGGTCAGTACAACAATTGATAATAGCTGGAATACCAATCTGATCTGCACCCGCATATTCTGCCCCATGGAAAATCTCCCCTGTCGCCTCTTTTTCAAAGAGGGGTAATCAATCGCATTGAAAAGCCTCCCCCTTTGAAAAAGGGGGATCGAGGGGGATTTTTTTTTCAGCATAGGGAAGATGTTCATATGTATGCCTCGTAATTGTTGAATCAGCACGTAATTCCTAGGATGTTTTTAACAAATATTCACGCCCGTAATACTAACCGACAATCTCCCGCGCCATACGGACAACCTGTTTGCGCGCCTCTTGTGTGCCGGTGGGTAGAACGATGGGCAGATCGAGTCCGCCCCGGGTGAACGCTTCGAGTTGTCTGGCGCAGTCGCTCGGCGTCCCGGCCACCGAGTGAGCAAATACCACTTCGTCGCTGATGAATTTTTTCGCCGCTTCCCAGTCGCGTTTTCCGACCGCCGCGGCCAGTCCTTCCTGATCGACTTTGCCGCCGCCCAAGCGAATATTATCCGCATGATGCACGTTGCGAAAAATATACGCGAGAAACTGCTTGTTCGCCTCGATGGCCGCTTTGGCGCTGTCCGACACCGCCGCCGTGACAAAGCCGGCAACATCGACCTGCTCGGCCGTTTTGCCACTTTTCTTAGCACCTGCGGCAATGTCATCGGCACATTTGCGAATATAGCCGGGAGCACAGCCGGCCGAGAGCAATACCCCGTCGCCGATCTCGCCGCCGAGTTGCAGCATGCGCGGGCGCACCGCCGTGATATACATCTTAATCGGCGCCGCCGGCACAAAGCCCATTTTGGCGCCATTGATGTGAAACATCTTGCCCTTAAAGTCGACTGTATCGCCCCTGAGGTAGCGCCGTAAAATATCGACGTACTCGCGCATGGTTTGCAGCGGATGCGGCGACTCCATGCCGGCTTCTTTGAGCGCGGCGGCATTGCCCGTGCCGGGGCTGCCGACGACACGCCCCGGAGCGAACTCATCCATGGTCGCGATTCCCATGGCGGTGATGATCGGATTGCGCGAATAAGGGCTCGCCGGTGCGGCCGCCACCTTGATCTTATCGGTCGAAGCGAGCAGCGCCATCGACGTGGTCATGGAATCACGAAAACAAAGATGGTCAGACATCCAGATGGAATCCATGCCGATATCGTCAGCCAGGTGCGCCAACTCGATCATCTCTTGAACCGAATAAAAACCGTCAAAGCACAGTCCTACGCGCATAGAAATCTCCTAAAATCCATCGGCGAGGATGGCTGGGAATTGTTCGGCTGAAATGCCCTCCAACCCCATTTTCGCCAGGGTCAAACCTTCCAAGCGAAAGTCGACGCCGAGCGCCGTCGACGCCAACGTGATCAGTGCCTCCATCGTCAGAGTCTTGACACCCACCAGCTTGCCGATATCGGTCATCGGCACCAAACCATAGCCGACATCTTCGCGGATGTAACGATGATCGAGCGAAGCCGGCGCTTTGATGGTGAAATTAGCTTCGCTGTTGTGAATCGCTTCATACGCCGATCCCGTATCGCGCGCTTCAACCGTGGTCAGACCAGCCTGATGAAA
>DATLCH010000385.1:0-3978 GCA_035526465.1 Candidatus Limnocylindrales bacterium
CTTCAGGCGACATCTCGATCTTGGTAGCCAACAGCAACGCAACGCTTCAGTCTCAACAGCGCATTGCGGTGGGGACCAACCCTTGGGCCGTAGCCGTGGCAGATGTGAATGGCGATGGGTTTGCGGATGTCGTAACGGCCAATAACGGTTCAAACAATCTTTCTCTGCTTCTTGGCAACGGCAACGGAACTTTCCAAGCGCAGCAAACTATTGCGGTCGGTAGCGGGCCCAGAGCCGTGGCGATCGCCGATATGAACGGCGACGGATTCAAAGATCTGGTGGTGGCAAACGGCTCCTCGGACAATGTCTCGGTTCTACTCGGCACCGGGACCGGCACATTTCAATCCGGACAACTGTTTGCCGTGGGCAGTGGTCCAGTGGCAATTTCGCTTGCCGACGTCAATGGCGATGGATTGGCCGACATCGTGACTGCCAACGGCAATGCCAGCACCGTTTCAGTGTTGTTAGGCAACGGTACCGGATCGTTTCAAACCCAACAAAACTTTGCGACCGGCTCTTTCGGCCCCAACTCTGTCGCTGTCGCCGATCTCAATGGCGATGGATTTGCGGATATAGCCGTAGCGCTCAATTCGTCGAGAGTGGCGCTGTTAACGGGGAATGGCAATGGAACCTTTCAACCGGCGCAGCAGTTCGAAGCGGGCTTCGGAGCCAATTCTGTGATGCTGTCGGACGTGAATAACGACGGAAAACTCGACATCGTCACGGCAAATCGAACAGCTAATAGTTTTTCGGTATTACTCGGCAATGGCACCGGCAACTTCCAGTCGCAGCAGCGATTCGTTACCGGCAATCAGCCCAGCGCCATGACCCTGGTCGATTTAAACGGTGACGGCAAGCTGGACGTCGTCACGGCCAACCGCAGCGGCAACAACGTATCGGTGATATTACATCGGTAGTAATTAATGGATCAGGACTAGTAGGTGCCGATGAAATTTTCATTCCTTGAGCAAAACCATACCCGCTAAGTTGACATTCCGCTGAGCCCAAGTTAGAAGTTGGGTAACCTTTTAATCCGATCCTGTGAGGTCGGCAAAGGGCGAAATGTCGAAAGCTAACTTACAAAATCGCTACGCTCGAAGACCCACTCGGTAATGCCGGGCGGGTCTTTTTTTATGGCTGAGGACAAACAAACGTTACTCGAACGCGATGACATCGGCCGGATGGTTAGCCGGATGGCGCATGAGATCGTCGAAAAGGCGAGTAGTCCTGCCGAACTGGTCTTGATCGGCATTCGTTCGCGCGGCGTGCATTTGGCGCGGCGCATCGCGCGGAAGATCGACAGCATCAACAAGAGTGCGCCGGCGGTCGGCGTCATCGACGTCACGCCGTATCGCGACGATAAGTCGGATCCGCCAAGCGCACCGGTCGGGGCTTTTGAAGCGCCGGTGACGGTGGACGAGCGCACTGTGGTCTTGATCGACGACGTGATTTTCCGCGGCCGGACGATTCGCGCCGCGATGGAGGCTGTGGAGCGCTTGGGACAGCCGAAACGTATTCTCGTGGCCGCATTGATCGATCGTGGCGCCCGCGAGCTGCCGATCCGCGCCGATATCGTCGGCAAGAATATCGACGTGCTCGACGGTCAGCGCGTTAATGTGCTGCTCGACGAAGCCGACGGCGTCGATCAAGTGGTTTTGACAAATTGGCATGGCAGAAATTCGGTCTGAATGGCGGCAGGGAAATTACAAGACGCGGAGAAATCGCCTTTCGGATGTTAGCCGTAAAGTCTACCGACAGCCCAAAACCATTGCGAAATTGAATTATGCCATCGGCGCTTAACGCGGAAGCTTAGAAAAACCCATGCGCAGCCTGATTTCCATAGCAGATCTGACCAACGACGAGATCGAAGAGATCTTTGCGCTGGCTGATAACGCGGAAAAACTTCGCGCGGACAAGGTCGGCGCCGGGCAGATTATGGCGACGTTATTTTACGAACCGAGCACGCGCACACGTTTGTCTTTCGAGTCGGCGATGCAGCGGCTCGGCGGTTCGGTGATTTCCTGCTCGGACATGAAGGCATCCTCCACCGCTAAAGGCGAAACCGTCGCCGATACGGCCAAGGTCGTTTCCAGCTATGCGGATATTTTGGTCGTGCGCCACAACTGGGATGGTGCCGTGCAGGCGATGGTCGAGCACGCCGACGTGCCGGTGATCAATGCCGGCGATGGCGGCCATGAGCATCCGACGCAGACATTGTGCGATCTCTACACGTTGCGCAAAGAAAAAGGAGAGCTCAAGGGTTTAACGGTAGTGGTCTGCGGTGATCTTAAAAACGGCCGAACAATCCACTCGTTGGTCTATGCACTGGCTCGCTTTGGCGCCAACGTGGTGACCCTAGCGGCCAACGGCATGGAGTTGCCGCAGTACGTCATCGAACGGCTGGAACGCGAGTACGATTATGGCCTCGCTCCTGTAGCGTCGGGCGATTTGGACGCCGTCGTTACTGAAACCGATGCTTTGTATTTAACGCCCAAGCAACCCCATCAGTTAGCGCTTTATACGCAAGTCGATAAGGTCATCCAATCCCAATTGAGCAGTATGGCTACGGGCTTGCGTTACGACGCTTTCTATATGACGCGGAAGCAAAAAGAGCGGATGAACGAGGGCGCCGCCAGTATCGGATATCCGACGATCGGTCCGGAGTTTCTCAAGGAAAAGCGCTTTCAGGATACCGTTGTGATGCATCCGCTGCCGCGCGTGGACGAGCTTTCGCCCGAGCTCGACAAAGACCGGCGAGGTATTTACTTCAAACAAGCCGCCTTTGGAGTGCCGGTACGCATGGCGCTCCTGGAGTTTCTTTTCCGCAGCAATCGATCCCGACAATCCGCCGGCAAAAAGGGCACACGTTATTATTGCAGTCCCGAGCCCATCGGTCCCAAGTGCCATAATGCTAATTGCGTTACAGTCAAGGAACCATTATCCGCCGAGCGGCGCTTCCGAATTCATTTCGCCGATCATATCGGCGCGCTGATTCTCGGCTGCGATTATTGCGATCATCGCTTCAAAGTCGACTATGTAGGCAATGTTAAAACCAAACGCTACTCGTCCTTTGACAATGCACTCGGCGAGACGGTTCGCCAGTGGTGGGACAAAGGCGAACTAGCGTTGTTCGACTCGATCAAGGAAGCCGAAGAGCTAGGCTACGAACCGACTAGAAGCGCTGGCCGGCGGGTACTGATGACCGAGGAGGAGATCGAAAAAGCTCTCGCGGCCATGAGCGAGGAGATCATCAACGATTGTCGCGATCCCAACCGCTTGCTGGTTATCGGTGTGCGCAGCGTCGGGTCACAATTGGCCCAGCGCATCGCTCAACAAATCGAAGCGCGGCACAGACGCCGTCCGGAGCTGGGCGAAATTGAACTCTACGGCTCGGGCGATGAGCTCCGGCGCGTCGGACCTGCCGATCCCGACCGCGGACCGCTCAGTCTTAAAGATCGCGAAGTGGTTTTGGTCGACGACGTAATTTATACCGGCCGCACAGTGAAAAGCGCACTGAGTATTATCTTTCGTTCGGGGCGCCCTCAGTCGGTGCGTTTGGCAGTGTTGGTTGATCGCGGTCACCGCGAGATGCCGGTCAAGCCCAACTACGTCGGCAAAAATATTCCGAGTTCGGAAAACGAACGTGTGCGGGTGCGCTTGGGTGGCGATGATCGTGAAACGCCGGATCGCGTGGTGATCTACTCGATTGCCAATACCGCCGACAGCGCCCAGTCAGCTGCGCATACCAGCCGGGAGAAGGCGGCGAACCATTGATTTTATGAAAGCGATTTTGGTACTGGCGGACGGCAAAGTTTTCACCGGGAATAGCTTCGGCGCCGAAGGCGAGGCTGTCGGTGAAGTGGTCTTCAACACCAGCATGACCGGTTATCAGGAGGTCCTCACCGATCCGTCCTACGAAGGCCAGTTGGTGGCGATGACGTATCCGCAAATTGGTAATGTCGGGGTCAACCTCGAAGA
>DATLCH010000028.1:0-5603 GCA_035526465.1 Candidatus Limnocylindrales bacterium
CTCCAAGGGCGAGGTGGCGGCGAACGCCGGCGGAATCGAAATTAAGAAGGTGAGAACCCAGATCGATAAACGCATGCAGATCTCCTGAGCTCACGACGGCGATTTTAAACCAAGCGCCGTGAGCGCCCGCGATTGGTATCTGGCACGGTTTTGAGCAAACCGAATGCCACCCTTCTTAAAAGCTTCATGCGAACCCAAGCGCACGATTGTGTCAAAAGCAGGATGAGCCTCTGAGCGGCATTGCGGAAATGGGACACTGACTCTGGAGAATTTGGTAAAGGATTTCTGGCGCGGTGGTATAGGGTTTGCTCGAATTCATCGCAGATCCAAACCACGGAGAATTCTATGGAAAATCAACCGTACCGCGCCCAGGATTTTAAAATTTCCGGCCTCAAGGGAATATCGGACCGCACCGTAGAGATGCATCTGAAACTTTACGAAGGCTATGTGAAAAATACCAACATGCTCAATGAACACGTTGCCGAGTTCATTCAGAAGAAAAAAAACGCTGCGACCGATCCTGGCTATAGTGAGCTTAAGCGTCACCTCGGTTTCGAGTACGGTGGTATGGTGCTGCACGAACACTACTTCGGCAATTTGCGCCCAGGCGGAGGCGGAGCGCCGACCAAGAGTTTCATCAATGCCACCGAGATCGGCTTCGGCGGTTTTGATGCCTGGAAAGCTGATTTCGTCGGCGTCGGGTCCATGCGTGGGGTGGGCTGGGCGGTCCTTTATCAGGATCCAGTGACGCACAATTTATCCAATCACTGGATCGAACTACATCAACAGGGCGTGCCTCCGGGCTTCAAACCGATTCTTGTCATGGACGTTTGGGAGCATGCATTCCTGCTCGACTACCCGCCCAGCGAACGCAGTAAGTACATCGATGCTTTCTTTGAAAATGTCGATTGGCAAGTTGTCGAGAAGCAGCTCGGGAGCGCTAGCGCGACCCGGCCGGTTGGATGAGTCACAGCCCGGATTAATCTAATTATTTATTCTTAATACGGGCGGTTCGGTTCGCGCCGGCGTGATTGCGCGGCGGCGAACCTGTTCACGTCAGCGGAGGATCTATGGCGAAAAATGAGAGTACCGATGGGCGCGACCCAGCGCGGCTGAAGAAGGTCGTCAGAATGCCCAGGCCTAAAGCCGTAACGATGACGCTGGAATATTTTGCTCCCGAAGCCAATACGGTCGCGGTGGCCGGCGAGTTTAACAGTTGGAACGAGCAAGCGCAGATGATGAAAAAGACCAAAGCCGGATGGTGGAAGACCAGCTTGAAACTGCCACCCGGTCAATATCAGTATCGCTTTGTCGTCGACGGCCAGCAGTGGGTCGAGGATCCCGAGAACCCCAATAAGCAACTCAACGAATTTTCCGCATACAATTCGGTCCTCGAGGTGCGATAGCGAGCATGGATGATGACATCGCGGCGGCAGATTCGGGATTCGTCAGTGAACAGGATCTACGCCTATTTCGTGAAGGGCGACACCACCGTTTGTACGAAAAATGGGGCGCCCATTTCGGTGTGGACTCGCAGGGCGCCTCCGGAGTGTATTTCACCGTCTGGGCGCCGAACGCCCAACGGGTCAGCTTGATTGGCGATTTTACCGGCTGGAAAGAACAAGAAGGTTTGCTGCGCTGCCTGGGCGACTCCGGCGTTTGGCAGGGTTTCGTGCCGGGACTGCACGCCGGCGCGCTTTACAAATATCGGGTGTATTCGCGCCACTTGGGATATCGCGCCGATAAGGCCGATCCGTTCGCGTTTTACAATGAAATCCCGCCCAAGAGCGCTTCAATCGTCTGGGGTCTCGAGTACACCTGGGGCGACGAGGATTGGCTGCGTCGACGCAGGGAACGCAGTGCCCTCGATAAACCGATGTCCATTTACGAAATGCATATCGGCTCGTGGCGGCGCCGGCGCGGCGAAAACAACCGGTCACTTTCCTACCGGGAGTTGGCGCCGCTGCTGACCGAGCATGTCAAGCGTTTAGGATTTACTCACGTCGAATTCCTGCCGGTGATGGATCATCCATTTTTTGGCTCTTGGGGCTATCAGGTCACCGGCTACTTCGCCGCCTCAGGACGCTATGGCACGCCCCAGGACTTGATGTTCCTGATCGATACCTTGCATCAGAACGGCATCGGCGTAATTCTCGATTGGGTGCCGTCACACTTCCCGACGGACGAGCACGGCCTCGGATATTTCGATGGATCCCATCTCTACGAGCATGCCGACGCGCGCCAAGGCATGCACCGCGAATGGGGCAGTTACGTTTTCAATTACGGCCGCAATGAGGTGCGCAGCTTTTTGATCAGCAACGGGCTGTTTTGGCTCGACCGCTATCACGCCGACGGACTGCGTGTCGATGCCGTAGCTTCGATGCTGTATCTCGACTATGGCCGTTCCGCCGGCGAGTGGATTGCCAATCGCTTCGGCGGTCGCGAAAACCTCGAGGCGATCGATTTTTTGCGCAACTTCAACACAGCGCTGTTCGACGCATACCCCGATTGCCACACGATCGCTGAAGAGTCGACTTCTTGGCCATTGGTGTCGCGCCCAGTGTACGCCGGCGGTTTGGGTTTTGATCTGAAGTGGGACATGGGCTGGATGCACGACACTCTGGCCTATTTCGCCCTGGATCCGATTCACCGCAAGTATCATCACGAAAAACTTACATTCCGCATGCTTTACGCCAGTCACGAGAACTTTGTGCTGCCGCTGTCGCATGACGAAGTGGTTTACGGCAAGCGCTCCTTGCTGAGCAAAATGCCTGGCGATGAGTGGCAAAGGTTTGCCAATCTCAGGCTGCTGTTCGGTTACATGTATGGTCAGCAAGGAAAGAAGCTGCTGTTCATGGGTGCGGAACTAGGCCAAGAGCGCGAGTGGGTGCACGATGACGAGCTCGACTGGGAGCTGCTCGACAAACCCATGCATGCAGGCACGGCGCATTGGCTGAGCGATCTAAATGCACTTTACGCAGGTCGGCTGGCGCTTCATCAGCGCGATTGTCAGCCGGGCGGATTTGAGTGGATCGACTGCAATGATGCCGAGACGAGCGTCATCAGCTTTATGCGCCGCAGCGCCGCTCCACTAAAGACTGTCGTCGTGGTTTGTAACTTTACTCCGGTGCCGCGGCACAACTATCATATTGGCGTGCCGCAAGGCGGCATCTGGCTCGAACTGTTAAATAGCGATGCGCAACACTACGGCGGCAGCGGGATGGGCAACTGTGGCAGGGTCGAAGCCGCTCCGGTGCCGTTGCATGGCCGCAGTCACGCATTGACACTGACGCTGCCGCCATTGGCAGCGCTGTTCTTCGCTCCCGAAGAAGAACAAGGGTAAGCCGATGGACCCTAAACACACAGCTCTTGAACCGGAGCTCGCTCCCGACGATCCGACGATCTCGGTACCAAACTCCACTTATCGCCTGCAATTTACCGCGGCGTTCGGTTTCCGCGATGCATTGGCGATCCTGCCGTATCTCGCAGAGCTCGGCATTGACACCGTCTATGCCTCACCGATCTTTCACGCCCGCAGCGGCAGCACGCACGGCTATGACGTCGTCGATCCGAATCATTTCAATCCGGAACTGGGTACAGCGGAGGACTTCATCGCTTTGAGCGATGCAGCCCGCCAACAGGGTCTTGGCTGGTTACAGGACATTGTCCCCAACCATATGGCCTATGACGGTCAGAACCGCATGCTCATGGACGTGCTGGAGTACGGGCGAGCGTCGCGGTTTGCCGACACTTTCGACATCGAATGGAATCATCCCTACGAGAGCCTGAAAGAAAAACTGCTGGCGCCGTTTCTCGGCGCATTCTACGGCCAATGTTTGGAAAATGGCGACATTCAGTTGCGCTATGACGAAGCGGGATTCAGCATTAATTATTACGCGCTGCGCTTGCCGGTGCAGATCGCGTCCTATGGAACCATCTTGAGTGCCGGGCTTGGCGCGCTGCGCCGCCGGCTTGGCGGGCGCCATCCGGACGTGCTGAAACTTTTGGGTGTGCTCTATACGCTCAGGAGCCTGCCCCACGAAGAAGACCCGCGCGAACGTGCCGATCAAAGCGCATTCGTAAAAACTACCTTATGGGAGCTCTACTGCAGCAGTGCCGCGATCAAAGAGTTTATCGACAGCGAAGTCGCCGGCTTCAACGGAACGCCCCATGAACCGGCGAGTTTCGACGCATTAGATCGGCTCCTCAGCGAGCAACCTTATCGCTTGTCGTTTTGGAAGGTCGCCGCGGAGGAACTGAACTACCGGCGTTTCTTCAACATCAACGAGTTGATCTCGGTACGTGCCGAAGATGCCTCGGTGATGATGCAGACGCACGGTTTAATTTTTTCAATGGCGCGCCAGCGGCGCTTCACCGGATTGCGCGTCGATCACATCGATGGACTCTACGACCCGGCGGTCTACCTGGCGCGTTTGCGCCAGGAGGTACCGGGAGCTTTTATCGTGGTCGAGAAAATCCTCGCGCTCGATGAAGATTTGCCGGATTGGCCGGTGGCGGGGACCACGGGTTACGAGTTTTTGAATTATGCCGCGGGAATTTTTTGCGCGCGCCAAAATAAGAAGAAGTTTGGCCAGATATACGCCCGCTTCACCGGTCAACAAGGCTCCTGCCATCAACTCGCCTTCGACAAGAAACGGCTAATCATGGGCAAGTACATGGCTGGGGATATCGACGGCTTGGCGCGTTTGTTAAAGACGATTTCCAGCCGCGACCGCCACGCCGCGGATGTGACGCTTTATGGCTTGAAGCGGGCTCTGGTCGAAGTGTTGACATTTTTTCCGGTTTACCGCAGTTACGTATCCGAGCGCAGCTTCAGCGATGCCGACCGGCAATTTATCGAACGCGCCATCGCAAAAGCCAAGGAAACCAATCCGGGCTTGTTGTTCGAACTCGATTTCATCGAGCGATTTCTATTGCTTCGTTTCACCAATCAGAGCGAAGAAGAGCGCAAAAACTGGACCCATTTCGTCATGCGCTTCCAGCAACTGACCGGACCGCTCATGGCGAAAGGCTTCGAAGACACGACGCTTTACATCTATGGCCAACTGCTGGCGTTGAATGACGTCGGCGGCGATCCGGATCGCTTCGGTGTGACGCTAGATCAGTTTCATCGTTTTAACCGGCGCCGCGCCGAACGCTGGCCGCACGCTCTCAATGCCACGGCGACCCATGACACCAAGCGCGGCGAAGATGCCCGGGCGCGCATGCTGGTTATCTCCGAGCTCGCCGACCAGTGGGAACGTCATCTCAAGCGTTGGAGCCGGCTCAACCGCAGCAAGAAAGAAATCCATCGCGGCCACGAGGTACCCGACACCAACGACGAATATTTTCTCTATCAGACCCTCGCCGGCGCCTGGCCCCTCGGCGGCGAGGATCGCGCCGGCTTTCTCGGCAGACTCAAAGAATATCTCATCAAGGCCGTGCGCGAAGCCAAGGTCCATACCGAGTGGCTTAAACCGGATCTCACCTATGAGGATGCCTACGTGCGCTTTGTCGAAGCGATCCTCGAGCCCGGCAACGATTTTGTCGGCGAACTCGAAAGCTGGTGCGAGACACTGGCATTTCATGGCGCGATCAATTCA
>DATLCH010000035.1:0-9830 GCA_035526465.1 Candidatus Limnocylindrales bacterium
AAAGATGGAGGTTAGTCATGGCCACGACAATACCCGAATCATTTAAGGACCTTCTTAACAAAGTCGCATTCGCACATCTGGCAACGGTAATGGCGGATGGCCGGCCACAGGTGACGCCGGTATGGTTTAGTTTCGATGGCACGCATTTTTGGGTCAACTCGGCAAAAGGCCGGCTCAAGGACAAAAATATGCGCCGCAATAAATATGTGGCGCTGTCGATCCAAGATCCCGACAATCCTTATCGTTATCTGGCGATTCAGGGCGAAGTCGAGGAGATCACTGAGAACGGTGCCGATGCGCACATCGATACGTTAGCTAAGCATTACTTGGGCAAGGACAAATACCCATTTCGCGCGCCTGGCGAGGTGCGGGTCATCTATAAGATACGTCCGCAGAAGATTTCTACGATGAGTTGAGAAAATTCGACAATCCACACCTGACCGCCACCGAGCTCGTGCAGCGGGGCTGGTGCTGGTAGCCGAGGGAAAATGACCGCAGCGCAGGACGTTTTATCCTGCGATGCTGTGCGTCTCGATCATAAGGTCATATCAGAATAGCCTGATTGTCAGAGCGATTGAGCGAGTCCGCTGTTCTTGAGCCGTTGGTAGGCTTTGGACGCGATCGCGACATCCATGATGCCGGTACCTTGCAGCTTGAAAAGGGTAATTTGCCGATCATCGCTACGGCCGACAGCCTTACCTAGCAATAGGTTGGAGATTTCGTGAACCTTGTCCCAGCTAATAACTTTATCCCGCACTGCGCGGAAAATATCGCTTTCATTGACACAGACGGTTTCCTTTGAGGTTACAAATATCACGTCGGCGCGGCGTAGGACTACTTCGTCTAGTTCCTGGCGCGTGCGCGTTTTATCGCCGTTGGCAATCGAGGTGATATGCATGCCGTCTTTTAGACTCTTGCCGTCGAATACCGGTGTACGGGAATTTGTCGCGGCAATTAGCACATCCGCGTTTGCCATAGCTTCTTCAGCGCTGCCGGCGATGTGAAGCGGAATCTCCAACTCCTGCGCCATCTTTGCCGCGAACGAGGCACAGCGCTCCTGAGTCGGACTGTAAACCCAACCTTCGGTCAATTTCCTAACTGTCGCCACAGCCTTGAGTTGCGTCTCCGCGTGCACGGCGCTGCCCAAGACTGCGACGCGGCTCGCATCGGAACGCGCCAGATATTTCGCGCCGATGCCGCCGGCGGCGCCCGTGCGATACTCGTTGATCGAACAATCTTGAAACAACATCAGTGGTGCGCCGTTTTCGGTGCTGAAGATCATGACGTTTTCGTGGTGAATCTTACGATTTAGGTCGGTTTGCATGTAAGCACCCATGGCATCGTGGACCGATCCAGGCAGGATGCCGAAAATCATCCCGTTGGGATGATGAATGCGCCGCCGGGGCAGTTCATAGCCGCGGCCACAAGCGATCTCCTTCAAGGTCTCCTCGATGGTTTCAATCATTTCGCTCATAGAGAGGATTTGATTGATGGGCGTGTTTTTGAGGAAGAGCATGACCGTTCTCCTCTGCCAGCCATACTGCAAGCGCAAAGAGACCGTCAAGTCAAATTGTGTTGATTGATCTTCGCGTGCGTCTGGCCCCGATCAGCGGCTAGCTAGTTGGTGTTCCAAATGGCCGGCGTAGCGCGACATGGCGTAGCTACATAGCCAGTAGACGATTGCGATGAAAAGGTAGAGCTCGAACGGGCGGATTTCGCGGTTATTGACGATCTGGGCAGCTTTGGTGAGATCGACGTAGCCGATGATTGAGGCCAAGGAAGTATCTTTCAAGAGTACGATAAATTGAGTGACCAGCGCCGGAATCATGTTGCGTAAGGCTTGCGGCAAAACTACATGGCGCATTAGTTGCTTTTTGGAAAGTCCCGTGGCGATTGCCGCTTCGACTTGACCGCGCGCAACAGACTGGATGCCTGCGCGAACGATTTCCGCGAGATAGGCTGCTTCGAAGACAACAAAGGCGGTAAGTGCTACGGCATACTCCGGCAAAGATTTACCTATGAGGGTCGGAATAATGAACCAGAACCAAAAGATCACCATCACCAATGGTACGCCGCGGAAGAATTCTACGTAAACTTTCGCCGGGCCGTAGAGCCATGGCGAATGCGATAAGCGCGCTAGGCCAAGTATTATTCCCAATATGGATCCTAGAATAATGGCAGGGACAGCCAAACGCAGGGTGCCGCCGGTAAACGCGCCGATGCCGAAAAATCCTTGAGCGATCAGGAAGGCAAAATTATTGCTGATGACACGAAAGTCCATCTCACGATGTTCCGGTATGTCCTTGGACGATCAACCCGGGAATCGCGACGCGCCGCTCCACGCGGGCCATGATTGAGGCAATGGTGAGGCATAAAGCGAGGTAAATAACCGTGCCGGCGGCCAATGCTTCAAACGCTTTGGCTGTGTAGGTTTCGATCTGGCGGGTTTGAAACGTCAACTCTGCGACTCCTATGGTGAGTGCGACAGAGGAGTTCTTGAGCAGGTTAACGGTTTCGTTGGTCGCTGGTGGGATGATTAAGCGCAGCGCGACAGGGATGATAATTAGGCGATAAGCCTGGCCAACGGTGAGGCCGGTGGATAGCGCGGCTTCCAATTGGGTTTTCGGTATCGACTGAATACCCGCGCGCATCACTTCGGAAAAGCGCGCGCCGTGGTAAACGCCCAAGGCGAATACTGCGGCCCAAAACTCGGCGCCATGATCGAAAAGCCAGTTCTGTATCGCTTGCGGCAATAACGGCGGGACACTGAAGTAGCCAAAAAACATCCACACTAGCAACGGTACATTGCGAAAAAACTCAACGTAGCTGCTGGCAAGCCAACGCAGCGGCGCAATCGCTACTGTCCTCAGTGCACCCGCGCAGATGCCGAGAACTATTGCGATGATTAGTCCCACGGCGAAAATTTGCAATGTGGTAATAACCCCCTGAAGCAGCCAGCCGCCGGACTGGCCGGTCCACAGAGTGCTCCAATCGAAGTGGTAAGTCATTGGTGCAGGCGCGCGTCACAATGCTGAAGGATCATTTAGTAGCTATGAACGCATTTCTAATTCGCGCCTCATGGCTATTTCATTTCGGCACTACTTGCAGCTGCAGGAAGCGCTTGTTCTCCGGCGTGAGCGGGTAGGGTACTTCGCCTTTGGCCCCAAACCACTTTTCGTAGAGATCGAAGTAGAGTCCGGAGGAGATTGCGTCCATCAAGCCCACGTTGACCAACAGACGAAAGTCGGAATCGTTTTTACGCATCGCCATCGCGTATGGGTCGTAGGAGAAGAAATCGCCGACCACAGTCCAGTCATCAGGTTTAGGCGCCTTGGCTCTTAAGCCGGCGAGTTGAATGCCGTCGTTGGTATATGCGTCGACTTGACGCTGGGAAAGCGCTTGAAACGCGGCGGGTTGATCCTGGAATTCCACGAGCTTGGCGTTCGGTACTTTTTCACGGAGGATTTTCGCGTTCGTCGAGCCTTGCTGGGCGGCGACGCGTTTGCCGGCAATGCTCTGGATGCCTTTGACCGGGCTGCCTTTGCGCACGAGAAACTGCGCACCGGTAATAAAGAAGGTTAGGCTGAAGTCGACTTGTTCGCGCCGCACCTGAGTGTCGGTCATGGTTTCGGCTATTAAATCCACTGCGTTTGAGGTTAGCAGCGGGATTCGTGTCGGCACGGTCGATTCTTTCTTCTCGAGTTTGATTTGTTTGTTCAACTTTTTGCTGAGGGCCGGCAGTATCCCTTGCTCAACCAGATTGATTGAGAAGCCAACCCACTCGTTGTTCTTATTGACGAAGGCAAACGGCGGCGAGCCGGTGCGCGTGCCGACGACGAATGTGCCACTTTTATCGATTTTCTCCAGCGTGCTTTCGGCGAAGCTAAGGTTCGTCGTCTCTGTCGCAAGTACGACTGCGACAAGGAATGCAACCGATAGTTTCATGATAGGGCTCCTTAATGTGAAAGGATTTTACTCAAAAATTGCTGGGCTCGAGCCGATTGGGGTGCGGCAAAAAAAGCTTCTGGTTCGGCGGTTTCAATGATTTTCCCCTGATCCATAAAGACGATCCGATGGGCCACACGCCGAGCAAAACCCATTTCGTGGGTGACCACCACCATGGTCATGCCGTCCTTGGCTAAATCCGTCATGACCTCGAGCACTTCGTTGATCATTTCGGGATCGAGGGCTGAAGTCGGCTCGTCGAAGAGCATGACCTTGGGTTTCATCGCCAATGCGCGAGCAATGGCGACGCGCTGCTGCTGGCCGCCGGAAAGATTCGCCGGATAGACCTGCGCCTTATCGGGAATGCCGACACGGTCCAATAATTCCTTAGCTATTCTTTGAGCTTCGGTGACAGTGATGTTTCTGACTTTGACTGGAGCCAGCGTGATATTCTGCAAGACCGTCATATGCGGGTAGAGATTGAACGACTGAAAGACCATGCCGACATTGGAGCGCAGCTTGGCCGCGTCCAATTTAGGGTCCGACAATGACAGACCGTCAACGACAATCTCCCCCGATTGAATGGTTTCGAGTCGGTTGATGCAGCGGATCATGGTGCTCTTGCCGCTGCCGCTCGGGCCGCAAACCACGACCACGTGCCCTGCGGCGATCTTTAGTTCGATGTCGCTCAGCACATGCAGGGCGCCGAACCACTTGTTGACGTTGTGAAATTCGATCACGGTCGTTGCAGACTTGCAGAAAGACTCGGTTGCAAAACACTGGTCGGCATACTATATCAACAACGGCTTTTTGCAAGAATAATTGGCGCTTTCGCCGATCTCCGCAAAGACGCTTATCAAGACCAATCAGAAAAAACACCGATAACGCTTGAGCAATCGAGAGCGAGGACTTTGGCAATCATGGACTGTTACTTGATGCGCCATGGGGAAGCTGTCTCAGGGCAGCCTGATCAGCAACGCTCGCTGTCAAACAGGGGGCGCGCCGAGGTGAGTGCGATAGCGCAACGCGCGCGCAGGCGTGGGGTTTTGGTTGCTTGGATTTATCACTCGGGCATCTTGCGGGCGCAACAAACGGCCGAAGTAGTTGCCGACGTGCTGCTTCCCGCAGAAGGTCTCCGGGAAATCAGTGGTCTATACCCGGATGACGACCCTTCGATTTTCAAGGCGCAGGCCGACGAATTTGCACAATCCGTGCTCCTAGTCGGTCATTTGCCTTATCTAAGCCGCCTCGCCGGTTTAATGACGACCGGAGATTCGGAACGTTTCGTCATCAGCTTCGCGCCAGCAACCTTGGCTTCGCTGACACGGCAAGGCGATCATTGGCAGTTCAACTGGTCGTTGTCGACCGCATCGCCGTGAGCCGGTTGACCGGCGCAGAGCGATAGTCTAAAAAAGAAAAAGGCTTGCGAGTTAGCGCGCGCTGAAAGGTACATGCCAATGGCTTCAGAGACTTTAACAATTATAGATAACCGTACCGGAAAAAAGTACGAGATCCCAATCAAGCACGGCGCGATCAAAGCAACCGATCTATTCCAGATAAAGATCTCTGAAGACGAAGGCATCGTAAGTTATGATCCGGGCTTTATGAACACGGCATCCTGCCAAAGTAAAGTCACCTACATCGACGGCGACAAAGGAATCCTGCGCTACCGCGGCTATCCGATCGAGCAGATCGCCGAGAAAAGCACATTCCTGGAAACCGCCTATCTCATTCTCAACGGCGAACTGCCGACTCAAGCACAATTGGATGATTTTTCCCATCACGTTACTTTCCACTCGATCATTCATGAAAACATCAAAAAGCTCATCGACGGATTTCATCACGATGCGCATCCGATGGGCATGCTGATCAGCACCGTCGGCGCGCTGTCGACGTTTTATCCCAACGCTAAAAAGATTTTCGATGCGCAGAACCGGCGCGAGCAGACCTATCGGTTGGTCGGCAAAATGCCGACTTTGGCGGCGTTCGCCTACCGCCACAGCCTCGGATTACCTTATTCTTATCCGGATAATGACTTAAGCTACACAGGCAATTTTTTGAACATGTTGTTCAAGATGACCGAGCTCAAGTACAAACCAAATCCTGTGCTGGAGCGGGCTCTCGACATCCTTTTTATCTTGCACGCCGATCACGAACAGAACTGCAGCACCAATGCCATGCGCGGTATCGGCAGCTCTCAGCCGGATCCTTATTCGTCGGTGGCGGGTGCGGCGGCGGCGCTCTATGGCCCGCTCCATGGCGGCGCCAACGAAGCGGTGTTACGCATGTTAATGGAGATAGGTTCCAAGGAAAAAGTTGCCGATTTCATTGAAAAGGTCAAAGGCGGATCCGGCCGCCTCATGGGCTTCGGCCATCGGGTTTACAAAAACTATGACCCGCGCGCGCGAATTATCAAAAATATCGCTGATCAAGTTTTCGATGTAATGGGCAAGAATCCACTGCTCGAAATTGCCTTGGAGCTGGAACGCATTGCGCTTAGCGACGATTACTTCATTAAACGCAAACTATATCCTAATGTCGATTTCTATTCTGGCTTGATCTACCAATCGATGGGCCTTCCGATGGATATGTTTCCAGTCCTGTTCGCGATACCACGAACGGTTGGCTGGATCGCCCAATGGGAAGAAATGCTCACCGATCCAGACCAAAAGCTGGCCCGCCCCAAGCAGATTTATTTAGGAGCGCCGACGCGCGATTTTATTGAAATAGGTAAACGCAGGTAGGCCGTTAGCGCAGAGAACCGCGGATCCCGTCAAGAATAATCCGAATTTTCTGACCGATTTGCAAACGTGCGGAGGTTAAGCCGTTGAGCTCCATGAGTGAGCTGACGGCTTGACCGTATCTTGCGGCGATCGATGCGAGGGTGTCGCCCCGTTTGACCTCGTGAGTGACCAGCCGCACTGGTTCAGATTCCTTGCTGCGCTGGTATTCGCCGGCTTTGGCGAATACCAGGCCTTTGCCGACAGGGACGCGCAAGCGATACCCGCGTGCTCCTGGCGGAGTTAGATTGCGGAGCAGCGCGGGATTGAGTTCTTTGATAATCGCGGCATCGGCCTCTGCCATCTCAGCTGCGGCATCAAACTTTAGTAGCCCTTCCGCGTCGACTTCGTCAAATTCCAGCGGCTCCTCGTAGCGCAGATTATTGAATCCATATTTTTTAGGATTAGTGGCGATCAACGCGATGGCAACGAATTTGGGCACGAAGTTGCGGGTTTCTTGACTTAGCTGCGCCTTTTCTTTGATACCCCAAAAATCCGACGCGCGGCTGGTCTGCAGGGCTTTGTCTATGATACCCGGTCCGGCGTTGTATGCCGCGGTGACCAAATACCAGCGTCCGTAGTATGCGTGGAGATCTTTCAAATAGGCGGCGGCGGCTTTCGTGGATTTCACTGGATCGCGCCGCTCGTCGACCCAGTCGTCAATGCGCAATCCGTACTGACGCGCCGTGCTCGGAACGAATTGCCACAGTCCTACTGCGCCCGCTTGGGATGCCGTGTCTACTTGAAATTCGCTTTCGAGCAGGGCGAGATACGCCAACTCTTCAGGCAATCCTTCCTCGCTCAGGACCTTGGCGATGATCGGCATGTATCTGCCAGAGCGTGCCAGCAATGTTTGGAAATAATTTTTGTTGCTTATGGAATATTGAGTGATGAACTGACGCACGCGCGGGTGTTCAATTACATCTTTGGAGAACTGCAGACGACGGCGTTCCTTGGGCTGTTCGAGCGCTTTGTCGATATCCTTCTCTAGAAGCTCTAGTAGGCGATTGTCGCTCGGCGGCGGTGGGAGGACGGTTGGAGTGTTTCGCGCAATCGAAGTCGCCGCTGTCTCGCGGCCGTCGACGCGAGCGCTCTTCGCTTCCGGCGAAAGCGGCGCAGGTTGCGGCCTGGGCATGGGCGGGAGCGCGACCTCTACAGTAGGTTTCGAAATTTCATTGTTCGTCGGAAGTTGCGGCAAAATCGCTGGAGTGGGCAATATCGGATCGGGAGTTAACGGAAGTACGGGGACAATGGACGCGGGTGCTGAGGAAGCAACCACGCTGTGATACCGGCTATCTCTGCTGGCGCAACCTGAAACACCAACTATTGCCAACAGCAGATGAAAGAGAATCCTGCTAGACCGCATAGACACCTTGAACCGAGGCTAGGCTAGCGAAAATAGCTATGGGGCACAACCCTTGAGAGGAGAAATTTATAGAAATTTTTCGCGTGATTCTGCGATTTGTACGCCTCAGAAAAAAAGGCGAAGCGCAATGAGAAATATTTTCTTAATCTCGGTACTGAGATTCGAAATTCGAGAAAATTACGATCGATTACGCTAAAGACTTCTCTTTTGAGCCAATGCTTTACTTCTCGCTTCGAAAAAATCCGGCGAATGGCCTACCGCGCTTTTACTGGAGCACTGTGGGTGAACGACGATGTTTTGCAATGATTGAATTCTACTAGCTACGATTTATTTGAGGGTAATTATTTTTTGACTAATGTCTTTGGAAATAAGGGTGGTCAGATCACGGCTAGATTAAAAGCACTCGTGTTTCGGCTCTTTTTGCGAGGATGGAGCAGCAATTGCTGATCATTAAATCTTCGATCAACGTCTGTGCTTGAGGCGTCATTCCGGATTTAGCGGTACGCGTGACCGATGAGGTGCGTCGGTGACGGAAGCCGAGATTTTTTCGATCCGTCCATGCTCATATCCGGACCTATAAAGTTCTGCGCTTGCTTCTATTGCATTAGTTAGTCGTGATAAGTGGTTACCATGACGCGGTGGACGGCGTTGTGTTGATGGATATCGGCATGGACAAATTGCGCGAGCACCTGCGGCCTACCTACCGCGCCCATCGCACGATTACTCATGGCGGTGTGCAGCCAAATATTATTCCTGAGATGGGACAGATCTGGTGGTTCGTTCGCGATGCCACTGGACCCTGGGCCAAGGAGAATTTCGACAAGTTGGTCAACATCGGCAAAGGCGCCGCGTTGATGACCGGAACCACAATGGAGATGGAACCCTACGGCGCCGCATGGCCATCGCTCGGTAACAAAGCGATCGCTGAGGCGGTGCAGAAGAACATCGACATGGTCGGCATGCCGAAATGGACGGAAGAGGAAAACAATTTTGCCAAGGAGTTGCAAAAATCCATGGGCCAGAAGGATATCGGTCTCTCGGAGAAACCGGCGCCGCTCGTGACTGGCCGCCAAGGTTCGTCGTCCAACGATATCGGCGATATTACCTGGGTGGTGCCGACGGGAACGATTCGTTTCCCGTCGGTTGTGCCTGGTATTCAGGCGCATCACTGGTCGGCAGGCATCACGCCGACGATGTCGATCGGGCACAAGGGAGCAGTCGCCGGAGCAAAGGTGATTGCTGCGTCGGTTCTGGATTTGCTGACATCTCCTGAATTACGAGCTGCCGCCACGAAGCAGTTCGAGCAAGACACCAAAGATAGTAAGTATTTCTCGCTGCTTCCCGAAGGCGCGAAGCCGCCGCTCGATCTCAACAAAGAGATGATGGAAAAATACCGGCCGGCGATGCAGAAGTTTTATCTAAACAAGCGGGCCGAATTCAAATAGACCAAGCAACCGACAATGTCGAGATAGACGAGTGAAGTTAATGTTTAGCAGACAAATAATGCGGCTTTGGCGACAGCACTTTGGCGCCGCCTGTTTGGTGCTGATTCTCGCGGTGGGGACGTCGCCGGTGTCGGCCGAGGATGTGACCGTCTCGTTCGCGTCGCTGGGCGCGGCCTATATGGATCATCTGGTCGCCATCGAGAGAGGCTACATGGCGGAGGAGGGGTTGAGCGTCAAGATCATCCGTTCCGGCGGCGGCAGTGCGACGCAAACCTTGTTGTCCGGCCAACTGCA
>DATLCH010000063.1:0-10438 GCA_035526465.1 Candidatus Limnocylindrales bacterium
TAGCGCCGCCGATCACGCTCGAAGTGAAAGCGCGTCGCGCGCTCACGTTCGTCCGACGAGAGCATCTTCCGCCCAGCGTCAAGATCGACGTTCCCATCATCGAGCCGCACCGCCCAAACATGGACAGTGTGATTGAGCGCCGGAAGTTCGGCGGGTGCGGCCGGCCAATTGGTCATAAAAAAGAATTTACCGGGGTGGATACGGGATTTGGATTCGCAATTTCCCCCGAAAAGGCGCAAAGACTCTAAGTCCGAAATAGTTGCGACCGAAGTGAAAATCTCTCTTACATTCTTGGATTCCTTGGCTCGCTAGGACTTGGCTCGGAGTGACCTTTGCGCCTTCGCGCCTCGGTGAGAGTTCCCCGATGAGCTTTGTATCTATTATATTCTCTGTGGTCGAATACGGGGGTCTTCACACCGAAACTTCGCGCGGATTGCGTGCGCCAGTGACGATTACACGTTCGCCGTCGCGGATCACGCGCAGATCGTACGGTCCATCGAAATATATCATCGTGCATCGTGCGCGGATGTTCGTACACTGTGGTCTTGTGCGCGATCACTTCGACGTAAATACTGGAAAACTTACCCGCTGGCAGTCTCCCGCAAACGCTAAGTTCGAAAGCTGTCATTTCGACCGCAGGGAGAAATCTTTGCTAGAATCCTCGATCCGAACGCTTTCCGTTCTTTGTGGCTATTGCGCCAGCAACGTCGCGGCATCGCGGATCGTCTTGCCGGATGAAGTGCGCGGCAGCGAATCACGCATAACGATGCGATCCGGCACTTTGAAATTGGCGAGGTTCGCGCGCAAAAATGTCAGCAAGTCTTTTTCGACCACCGTCGCTCCTGTCCGCGGCACGACGGCGGCGCCTATCACCTGGCCACGCTTGGCATCGGGGACGGCAAACACGATGGTCTCCTGCACGTCCGGATAAGTGTAAATTAGATTTTCAACCTCTGCGGGATATACGTTCAAGCCACCGGTGATGATCATGTCGTCGCGCCGGCCGAGATGGTAAAAATACCCGTCGGCTTCGAGCTTGCCGACGTCGCCGGTGTAAAGCCAACCTTTGCGGATGCGTTCTGCGGTAGCGTCAGTGCGGCGAAAATAGCCCTTCATGACATGGGGGCCGCGCGTAATGATCTCTCCAGCCTCGCCCGGTGCCACGTCTTTATCGCTTTCGTCGACGATGCGCACCTCCACGCCCGGAACGGCCCGACCGATGCTGCCCATCTTGGTTTCGGCCTTATCCGGATCGACTAGGGTGATCATCGGCGAAGTCTCCGTCAAACCGTAGCCTTGAATTACTTTGATATGCGGCTGGGCCGCTTGAAACGCACGCAACAGCGGCATGGGTATGCTCGTGCCCATCATCGCGGCGATTTTCATGCTGCTGGTATCGTAGTTGGCCAAGTTTTTCACGCCCAGCAAAAGTTGAAAAACGATCGGGACACTTTCAAAGACATTGACCCGGTATTTTTGAATGCCTTCGAGCAAGGTGATTGGGTTGATCTGATCGAAGATCACCAGCGTATAGCCCTTTTCTGCCAACTCGTTGCACACCACTGGACCGACGATATGCGACATCGGCAGCACGCAGCCGCGTATGGTCGTGACATCGGTGACGCCCATTTCGCGCATCACTTTGGGGTACTGCACCAGATTGCCATAGGACAGAACTACCCCTTTGGGCTCGCCGGTGGTACCCGAGGTGTAAAGAATCAAAGCATCGTCATTGGGGTTAAGGTTGGGCGGCCTAGTTAGTGCTTTCGCTGCACTGAAACGTTGCTCAAAACTGCGCTCGTCGCTCCCGCAGGCGAGCCAAACCGGGATTGGCGTCATAGTTTTAAAGATCTCTTCGACTTCTGGATAAAGCTGTTGGTGCACTACGAGCAGTTTCAAATCAGCATCCTTCAACACACCTTCGAGTTCTTTGCCTTTCAATCGTGCGTCGAGGATCACCGTAACGGCCCCGATCTTCTGCGTCGAATAATACGCCAACGGAATCGCCATGGAGTTGGGCAACAGCACGCCGACGCGGTCGCCTTGTCGGATACCTTCATCGATCAAGTGGCCCGCCAGCGCCTGCACGCGGTGGTTGAGCGCGGCAAAGGTTAGCTCCTCATCTTTGGTGATGATCGCGGTCTTGTCCGGCTGGCGCGCCGCCGTCCGGTCCAAAACTTCTCCAGCGTAAAATCCTACTGAATCGGTATCGTCTGCCATAACGCAAAAGCCCTCTGAAATGGTTTATACCAGCGCGATAACTGCGCCAAATCGCCGCGCTTGAGTTCTAATTTGCCCTGTTGTGTCGCCAGGAATGCATCGATTCTGTTGCTGAACACCGCTCGCCACCACTCGGCTTTCCCGCTGATGAGAAAGTCGCCGTCGGACTCTTCGGTCAAGGCGGTGATCTCGCCGCCGACAAATTGCACGGTCCACGCCGCTTCACTATCTTCCATGTGCAAGGTCAACGACGTGGTTAAGCCGGTAGCGCTGCCGAACTGGCGAAAATCGCCGTCACTATTGGCGCTATGGACCAGCGTGGCCATATGTGCTCGCGAGAACAACTCATAAGCGGTAGCGGCCGAGGCGCTCGTTTCGATCGACTCCGATGGCTGCGAACCATTGTGCTTGCGGGTAACGCCGCTGCCGTTCTGAAAAATTTGGCAATGCACCGCTTCCTCGAGCAGATCGGTATAGAGAAAGCCTTCTTGGAGAGTCTTACCGATCGCCACTGTACCATGACCTTTGATGATCGCGATGGGATTATATTTAAGCGCCTCGACCACCGGTTCCGGGTTTGTCACCGTCGGCGTGTCCTGGGGAATGATTGGCACCTTGCCAATGGTGTATTTCTCTTCATAGCTAAGCGGCGCAAAGCTGTCGTGCGTTAAGGAAAACGCCAGCACCATCGGCGGATGAACATGGACGATCGCTTGGGCATCGGTACCGGCATATACTGCCAGATGCATCGGCGTTTCGCTCGAAGCTCGCTCACTTTTCTTCACCGGCTTGCCGTCGGCATGGATGCGCACCAAGTCTTTCGCGGCCAAAAATCCCAGCGGCGCATGCTGGCCGGTGATAAGGAAAGCATTTTTACCGAGGCGGCAACTCAGATTGCCACCCCAACCGCTGATCAGCCGGCGCTCGAACAGCAGCTTCCCCCAGCGGATCATGTCATCGTCGATTTTAGCCACAGATCAACCTTGTTAACTCTTCAATAGGGCCCATGGAATCGCTTCCGCACTGAGTCCGCGGACGGTTACACCGGCCGGACAAATGGGCTCGCCAAGAAAGGTTGACACATCTCTGTCGATGGTTGGTTCATTACGCACATCGGCACTAAAAAGTTCGATCTGAACGCCATGCAAACGTGCCAGTTGCACAGCCAAGAGCGAGCCACAAATCCCTTGCGGGCCCTCCGCCGCGAGGCGGTCATAGAAGAAGCATAGCTTGGCAATCTCGCCATGAGCGAACAGTGTGCCCATCATATTGTCGGAAATCAGCGTTGTCGGGATGTTGTGTTTAAGCAGTTCTGGCGCGATGTGGCGTGCGCCCCAAAGCTGCGGGCGCATCTCCGGAATCAAGAGGCTCCGGGCTCCCTCCGCTTTCAGCGCGCTGAGTAGAAATGAAAATTGGCTCGGCGGCGGCACACCGTAAATCAAAAGGTATTTGCCGCCCGTTCTCGTTTCGATCACAGAAGAGGCTGTGTGAGTGTGGTATTTCAGCCGAAAACTTTCGGGCGTGTAAACACCTGCGAAACCAATGAGCTGCGTGATGTACTCAGCCGGCGTTACGTCGAACGATGGATAGCGCACAAGCAACTGCGCGTGATCCCCGGCAAGTAAATCCCGGCCATGAAATGTCAGGAGTTCGTCAGCCGGCCGCTCTTCGATCGGCACATCGGCACCACGCGGCAACGAACGCGGATCTTGCACGAGCGCGTAAAACGGCACGCCGTATTCCTTGGCCATGCGCGCAATCGGATAGGTACCGACCTTGTTAATGACATCAGCGTTTTGCGCCACCCGGTCGGCACCGACTATCACCGCATTGGCTTCACCTTGCGCCAATGTGTGCGCCACTGCGGAGTCGGGGATTAAAATAACCTCGACGCCGGCCTGTGCTAGCTCCCAAGCGGTCAAGCGCGCGCCTTGCAAATAGGGACGGGTTTCGGTGGCAATGACGGCAAACTCTTTGCCCATCTGTTTGCAATACGCTGCCACGGCGACCAGTTCGCCGCTGACATTACAGTGTGTCAACAGCCGCGCCGGCGTGGGCAGAAGCATCGCGGCGCGCTTGGCCCGGCCGCTACGGCCGCGCACGATTTGCTGGCCGAACTCGCGCGCTTTGGTCGCAATGGTCGCGCCGACGTCGGCGCCGGCCGGGAGTTCGTCGAAGAAGTCATCAACCATGATGCCGAGACCGGCAAAATCGAAGGTCGGCCGCGCGTCGCAGAATTGCTGTGTTAGTTGCTGCAATTGGCCCCGCAAAGACGCCGCTTCCGTACAGTGATAATTTTGTGCGAGCAGCGCGGCGCTATAGAGAAACGTCAACACCTGCCCGAAGGCGCGCGTCTTCATCTGCCGGACGGCATCGAGCGCCTCGGCGACATCAGTCACATGAATGTAGCGAATTTGTTGCGGGACTTGGATCTCGTCGAGGATCTCAAAGCCGTCGTCATGCCACAAAACCGGTTCAAACAGCGGACTTGGGACGGCGCTCATGATATTAGTGGGCGTTAAAGGTATTTCAGCGCCTGGCGCGCGACTTCGATGGTTTTCTGCTCAGCCGCGAAAAACCCCGGATCGCGAAAACCGAATTTACCGTAGAGGCATTCATCCGATACCGCCAGTACTGCGCCGGCTTTCTTGCCGCGCACCTGCGAGATGGTCAAAAACGTCGCCGTCACCATATCGATGCTCGAGACATTTTGTTGGTTCAATTGTTGAATCAGTTCCGGCGTTTCTTGAAACAATGCGTCGGTGGTAAATATCCAGCCAAGATGATAACGGACCTGGCACTCTTCGGCCGCCCGCTTGAGTGCGGCGATGATGCCGGCGTCGGCGACGGTGGAAAAATTCTCAGCGACGTAATAACGCGAAGCGCCGTCGCCGCGCAGGGCGCCGGTGACGATCACCAAATCGCCGATTTTGACGCTGTCCTGCAGAGAGCCGCAGCTGCCAACGCGAATTAACGACTCGGCGCCCGCTCCGCAGAGAATCTCTGTCGTGATAGCCGTGTCCGGCGCGAAACGGCCGCCATTGCCGATGCTGACGCGCTTGCCGTCGAGCCGACCGGTATGCATCTCGTAGTCGAGAAAGGTGAAACTTTTTTGCCGATCCTCCAATAGCTTCAACATCGCCTCACTGCGTTCTTTGGGACCCGGCACCAGCGCATATGGACCGAGCGAATTCGCCTTGAGGCCAAGCATAGTGAGCATGCGTTGCGGTGTGAAGTGCGATTCTTTGATCATGATCACAGCGCCGGCAAAATAAAGTCGAGTAAATCCTGGGTCGGCAACCCTGCTTCGGACAAATTGTGGAACGAGCGCTGACACAGCGCGCTCGAAGTGAGCATTATTTCGGCGCCACTGGCGAGCGCTTCGCGCATGCGCTCGGCGGCGTTCCACTGCGCCAATTCGGGATCGGCCTCAGGCACACCGCCGCCGCCGCCACAACACCAAGCCCATCGTTGATTACGCTCCATCTCGAGCACCTTAATGCCGGGAATCGCCTGAAGAATATCGCGCGGCGGCCCGTAAACGCCGCAGCCGCGGCCAAGGTGACAAGAGTCATGGTAGGTCACCCTCATGTCGATCGGTTTGGTGAAGCGCAGTTGACCGGATTTGACCGCCTGCGCGATGAACTCGACGCCATGCATGACTTCGAGGCCATTGGTCCCTTTGGCGTACTCACGCCAGATGCGCTGGCAACTGCCACAGGCGACGATAACTTTGTTGACGCCTGCTTGCGTGAGCATCGATAAATTCAGATCTTTCAGTCGTTCGTATTCGCGGCGAAAACCAAGATCGAAAGCGTACAATCCGCAGCATTTTTCCTGCTCGCCCAGTACGGCAAAATCCTCACCCGCCAGTTGCATTAACTTGGCCAATGCAATGGCGCCGCTCTTGCCGCTGGCACGATCGCTGGAGCAGCCGGCGAATAACAGCGTCGAAGTTTTGTCCGCGCCGAGTTGCTTGAGACCTAGCCCTTCGGCCCAACCCCCGTGCGCTGTCTGTCCCCAAGGATTGTCCTGTTGTTTAAGGCCATCGTAAATCGCTCGGTGAGCTGGCAAAGGACCGTCTTTTTCGGTGATCTCTTCGCGCATGGCGACCGTAATATCCCACGGCCCGTAACCATCGCCGCGCACGCCGCATAGTTCCTGACACATCAGACAATTTGTGCACGCGTATATAACTTCTTTTAATTCCGGAGTGATCTGATCAAGTCCATGAAACACGCGCTGCGCCATCAACCAACGCGACTTCGGCGTGTGTCGCTGAAACTTGTAGTATTCGTAAGGCGGACATTTTTCTTTCGGCCCCGGCACATCCTCCATCGGATTGGCGGGCCCATGCCCGTAGCAGGAACCGCAGAGAACGCAACCGCTGCTGCGTTCTTCGAGTCCTTTAGCGTAAAGCCACTTTTTTACGCGTTGGAGCCCGATCAGTTTAGGGAGTTGATCAGCCACGGGAGATTGCGCCTAAAAATAGTTAAAGTTTAAACTGTTATAACTTGCCATTATTCCGTGTCAATCGCGCGCCGCTCGTCCACCTGGGTTACTGAACGTTGACTCAGCTTAGGGTGCCGAATCGACAGTGAAGAATAAAGACTAGTAGACGAGGATGGCTAGCGGGATCGGGTCATTCCGCAGCGGGTTCTTGATCGAGCCGCTTTAGCAAAGCTGACAGATGTTTTTGATCGCCTTTGCTCAAACCTGCGAAAATTTCACCGACACACTTTTCGAACAGCGGAATCGTGCTCTTGTAAAGTTTGGCGCCTTTATCTGTTAACATCACATGGACGACCCGGCGGTCTTTGTCATCCCGCTTGCGGATAACGAACTTTTTGTCCTCTAGCCTGTCGACAATGCCGGTGAGATTGCTTACGGTCACCAACATTTTCGCGCCGATCTCGCCAAAGGGCAGGCTTCCGGCATACCCGATGGTGGCCAGAACATAGAACTGTGGCGGTGTCAGGCCCAACACCAACAAGTCGTCTTCGAGCTTCTTATGTGAACGTAAACTGAAACGAAGAAAACGAACCCAAAGGCTGGTGCTATACGAGGTAAAAAACGGCCGCTTGACTTCTGTCACGGCGCTAACTTTAGTCGGACACTGGCGAAAAAGCAACTTATTGATCGGTACGTTGGTTGATCGATGTCACCGTCGACCGGCATTGCCAACGTGCCAGTTGCGATGTAGTTACCACTAGCGGAGTTCACGAATATGAAACTGCACATTCTTGGCTGCGGCGACGCATTTGGCAGCGGCGGGCGCAATCAGAGTGGCTATTTGGTCGAAGCTAAAGACAAGTTATTCCTGCTCGACTGCGGACCGACAACTTTGCTGTCACTTAAACGCGCGGGCTTTGATCCGCGCGCCATTGAAGCAATTCTCTTGAGTCATTTACACGGCGATCATTTCGGCGGAATTGCGTTTTTCTTTCTCGAGTATCTGTATCTTCAGCCACGATTAGAGCCACTTGTCATCGCCGGACCCCCAGGCACCGAAGCCAAGGTTCGCGCGCTGTTCGACGTGTTGTACGGCGGCGGAACTGATCGGGAGATTCCACCGACCCGCTTTGTGGTTTTGTGGCCGGACGAGCCGGCGGACATCAACGGAATCGTCATCGAACCCTTCCGCGTGACGCACCAAAGCGAGGCTATCTCGTTAGGCTTAAAAGTCAGTTACGAGGCGAAAATAATATTGTTTTCCGGCGATTCGATATGGACTGAACACTTTGTTGAACTAGCCGCGGGCGTCGATCTTTTTCTTTGCGAGTGCTCATTTTTTCGCGAGCAACCCGGGATGCACGTAAATTATCAGGATGTGGCCGCCAACCTCGGCCGCCTGCGCTGCAAGAAGTTGATCCTCACCCATCTGGGTGAAGAAATGCTGTCGCGTAGGAGTGACATTTCCGCCGTCATTGCCGAGGATGGAATGGTGCTGGAGGTCTAAAAATGGATCGTGATCAGCTTGCTTCCCGCATCGCCGGAATCTGCAGAATTAGCGAGCGGTAGCCGTTTTTAGCGAGGATGACTTGAGCGACTTCCTGAGCAGCGATCAGTTCGGTGTAAGGACCGACGTGGACACGATAAGCGGCTTCACCGCGGCCGACAGCCCCAGTATCGATCACCGGTTCGAATCCCATTTCACTAATTTGGCGTGAAACTAACTCGGCGCGTTCGCGTTCACGGAACGCTCCAACTTGAAGAATATAACCGGTCAGCAATTTTGACCGTTGGTTATCGCCGGGTAAAATCACCGTTGAGACACGCTGGCGCTCAGCAGCTTCAGTGGAAAGCAGCTTTTGAGTGCTATGCGCCGATTTCAAAGTGTCGAAATTATCGAAACCGTATTCGAGCAGATGTTTAGCATCGCTCCACATATTGGTCGCGCCCAAAATCGACACAATCAGCGTTACGCCGTCGCGTTGCACCGCACCGACATAACAGCGTTGCGCCGCATGGGTATAGCCGGTTTTGCCACCCAAGGCCCCGTCGAAATCCCATAACAGCCGGTTATGATTGCGCACCGAGATGCGCCGCGGTACGACTTTCTTTTTAACCACTGCCGTCGAGCTCACCGAACTGAACTTGGTGTGGATGATCTCGCGAAACAGCGGGATCTTCATCGCATAGCGAAAGATCGTTGCTAGATCGCGCACTGTCGAATAATGATCGGGAGCAGTCAGTCCGTGCGGATTAATAAAATGGCTGTTTGTGGCGCCCAAACTTTGGGCTTTTTTGGTCATGAGATCCGTGTAACGTTCCACCGAACCGCTGATACCCTCGGCCAACACGACGCTGGCGTCGTTGGCCGAGGCGAGCATAATTCCGTAAAGGAGTTCTTCGATCGAGACCGTCTGGCCTGGCCGTAAATACAGTTTGGTAGGCGGAACGCGCGTGGCATCTTTAGATACAGTTAAGCTTTCATTAAGCTTCCTGCCGCTCTCCAGGGCTAAAATAGCCGTCATCACTTTAGTTGTGCTTGCGGGGGGTAAACGCAGGTCCGCATCTTTCTGAAACAAAATCCGCCCAGTGGCGGCATCCATCAACAAGGCGGCCTTTGCGGTGATTTCATCATCCGGAGAAAACGACCAGAGGGAAGAAACCGAAGTTAAAACAACGAGAATCGCCAAGCTGATCGCGGCAGTAAATAGTCGACGGTAGCGCAGAAGCTGAACCTCCTAACCGCTAATTAGACGCAAGGATACAGGAAAAGCCGGAACTGAAGAAACAGTTTCGTTTTATAACACGTCTTCGATAGGGAGAACAATAAAAAAGCGGCGCTCCCTGCTTAAATATTTGGGACTGGTGAACGCAATGGCCGGACTTGAGTCATGCTGACCCAAATTTGCAGCACAACCGATTCAAGTTTTTTTCGGGGCGATTCCCTGACGGGAAATCTCCCGTTCGGCGCGCTCGGCTATGCCGGCCTGCTCTCCTAGAGCCTCACGGCGAATCCGCTCCTGGCAAGGTTGGCAGATGCCGCCCTGCAAGACCTCGGAAGTCTTTGCGCATATCATGCATCGTTTATTGGCATCGGCCATAAAATACCCCGAATCTTTCCTTGATCGGCAATCTCTCTCGCGCGCTAATTTACAATCCTAATCTGCTTTGGATCATCGAGGACTAGTTCCAACCCATACTGTGGGTGATCTTTGATCTGACCGGTGATTTCCACATCCTTATTCTCGAAACTCTTCGGCAAAAGCTGGCTCTTTTCGAATAACTCGACTGCTGGCGAAAAAATTACCGCGGTAAGTGCCTCTCGGGACGGACCGAAATTTAGAAAGTAGGTATTACTCTTGGCAGAATGGCCGACGCGAAACACGCGGCCGCGCACGCGCGCTTGCTTGCCGGTAAGCGCGCGAAGTTTCTCTACATCTCTTGCTACCAATGCCGGAAGTGCGGCAGCCTGCTCCGGTTCTGCGGCTGATGGCGCCAAAGGCATGTAGTTTACTCGATGCGCTTGGCCTGGCATCGAAGCGGACTCCTCAGGCGCTTTTGATGACGAAACTCTCACCGGCAGCGGGTTCCACCGTAGATACAACACGTGGGTGAAGAAGCCGGCACCGAAGATCAGCAAGCTCACCCAAATCTTTACAGCGGCGCGAGCCATTACGGCCTCCTTTCCCACAGCCGCATGAAGGCCTGGCGATACTCATCGGCGAGAGGACCGGCCTCGCGAAAAAGCAGAAGATTTTCGTCGTTC